>CAJXKY010000060.1 GCA_913055675.1 uncultured Halanaerobiales bacterium | reverse complement strand
ATTATTTTAGGATAGGGAAGTATTAAAGGTAAAATATATTGAAAAAAACATATCAATTTAGGATAAAGTATTTTGAAGGATCACATAATAGATTAGAAGAATTAGAGCGTGTATTTGGACATATATTTATACTGCTTTTTAAATAATTTTTAATAAAACATAAAAAAATTAATAAAGGTGGATTTTGAATTTGGTACTAGACTAATTTTTTTGGTAATTAATAAGGTGAAATAAAAAATTAAAAAAATTCAAAAAATTATAAAAAAAAGCAGGAAAATTCATTTTTGTCTCTAATATAGATAATATACAGTCACCGTTTATGATTGAAAATGATTGGTAATATATTATTTTATTTCCATTTATCTCATTTGTCCTAACACATAATATTTTTATATAAATGAAGTGAGGAGTGAAAAATTTGCTGCCTGAAGAAAGATTAAATAAAATATTAGAACATATAAAAGAAAATAAAAGTGCCGAAGTAGATGAATTAGCAAAATTATTTGGTGCCTCTAAATCTACAATAAGAAGAGATTTAAAAAAATTAGATAGAAAGGATATTGTTCAAAGGACACATGGAGGAGCGGTTTTAGCTAATGTCAGTACTTCTTATGAAAAAAAAGCACAAGAAAAAAGAATGATAAACCCAAATAAAAAGCAACATATTGGTAAAATTGCAGCAAAATACGTTTATGAAAATGAATCTATTTTATTAGATTCGGGTTCAACCACATTACAAGTTGCTAAAAATCTTTATGATATAAGTGATTTAACAGTAATAACATATGACTTAAGAATTGCAATAGATACAGAATTAAGTTCAAATAGTAGTATATTGCTAACAGGGGGGGTTAGAAGAAATGGTTTTGAAGTATTGGTAGGTTCAGAGACAGAGAAATTCATTAGTAAACTTTCTGTAGATAAAGCATTCTTAGGAGCAGATGCTATTGATTTTAAAAGTGGTATAACAAACGCCACTTTTGCAGAGGTTTCAATCAAACAGGAAATAATTAAATCAGCAAAGGAAGTAATATTAGTTGCTGATCATACAAAATTTAATAATATTGCCTTAGTTCATGTAACCTCTCTTGATAAAATAGATAAAATTATTACTGACAAAGAGATTAGTTCAGATGTATTGGAAAAGTTGGAAGAAAAGGGACTAGAAGTTATATATTAATAATATTTAAAAAGGAGTGAGAGTATTGAACAAAGATATATTGAAAAGTTTCAAGAGTGATGACAAAAATGTTATAGCAATGGTTCATTTTCCTGCAAATCCAGGAAGCCCAGAATATGATGAAAAAGGAGGGGTAAAAAAGATATATCAATCAGTATATAAAGATGCAAAAAATCTCGTAGAAAATGGAGTAGAAACTGTCATGTTTTGTAATGAGGGAGATAGACCTTATATGACTGAAGTTGGTTTAGAGACTCCCACCACAATGGCAGCAGTAATTTCCAAAGTAGTTGAAAAACTAAATATTGATACATTCGGGACTGATATATTGTGGGATCCAAAAGCAGCTATTGCTTTAGGCAAGGCAACAGGAGCGAGATTTGTTAGAGAGGTTTTTACAGGTTTGTATGCAGGAGATAATGGCTTATGGAAGACAAATGCAGGTGAAGTACTTAGGTATAAAAAATTACTTGATGCTAATGATATAGTAACTTTATTTAATGTAAATGCAGAATTTGCAAGTAATTTAGATACCAGGCCCATAGAACTAATAGCAAAAAGTGCTCGTTTTTCTTCTCTTGCTGATGTTATTTGTATATCAGGTCCGATGACAGGTATGGAAACTCAAGTAAGTAAATTAGAACGAGTTAAAGACTCAGTAGGAAGTGATGTACCAGTTTTTGCCAATACAGGGGTGAATATTGATAACGTAGGGGATATTCTTTCTATTGCAGATGGAGTGGTAATAGGTAGTCATCTGAAAGTTGATGGTGATACATGGAATCCTGTAGATCCAGAGAGAGTAAAGAGGTTTATGGACAAAGTGAATAAATTATAAAGGTGAGTTAAAATGGAAAATAAAAATGGCTTATTTGACAAAATAATAACTTATATAGTTTTAACTTTTGCTAGTTTAACAATACTTTTACCAATATTATGGATTATTAGAACTTCTATGGCAAACAGAAGAATTGCTTATAAAATACCTCCTCAATGGGTTTTTGATCCAACTATTGAAAATTATGTAGCTATTTTTAAGGATTTAAACTTCTTACACTTTTTCATGAATAGTTTAATAATATCTCTACTCTCTTCATTAATTGCTGTTATGTTAGCAGCTGTTGCTGCATATTCTATTGCTAGATTTAAAACAGGAGGAACTAGTTTAAATGTATTTATTTTGAGCACATATATGTTGCCACCTATAATATTAATAATCCCATTATTTATATTAGTTAAATCTTTAGGACTATTGGATACAAGATTAGCGGTAATTATTGCTTATGCGGGTATACATTTACCATTATTGATATGGATGATGATCGGATTTTTCCAAGGAATTCCTGAGGCTTTAGATGAATCTGCTATGGTTGATGGTTGTACAAGATTCCAAGCATTTACTAAAGTCATCTTACCGGTAACAGCTCCCGGAGTTATAGCATCTTTTGTAATGAGCTTTATTTTAGCATGGAATGAATTTATAATAGCATTGATTATAACTGGTAAAACTTCGAGAACTCTATCAGTTGCATTATCTACATTATCTACTCATCAAGGTGTAAAAATTGCTGAATTATCTGCTGCTATAGTACTAACTATATTACCGATTATAGCATTATCTTTTTTCATTCAAAGGTATCTTGTTTATGGTTTAACTTTTGGAGCTGTAAAATAAAAAAGGGGGAAGTTTAATGAAAAAGTTATTGTTAATTTTGGCTATGATTCTGTTGTTAGTTTTTTCAGCGTTAACTGTTGGGGCTCAAGAGATTAACATTTTAATGGAAGCTGTTCCTGATACAACATATGTACAAGAATTAATACCTGATTTTGAAGAGAAAACTGGTATAGAAGTTAATGTAGAGGTCATTAATTATGCAGAAATGCATGAAAAACTTATACCACAATTGATTTCTCAAGAAGGTGCATATGATGTCATTGTAGTTGATAATTATTGGGTAGGAGAATTTACAACTGCAGATTGGATTATCGATTTAGAACCATATATAGATAAGTCTGATAAAATAAATACTGATGTTTATATTGACTCAATGTTTAATATGGTAGGACAAGTAAACGGCACCACATATATGCTTCCATTTTACAATTATGCTATGGCATTAGTTTATAGAACAGATATCCTAGATGAAATGAATTTACAAATTCCAACAAAATTAACTGATTATGTAGAATTATGTAATTCTGTAACTGAACAGACAGAATATTATGGAGTAGTAATGCAGGGATTGAGGCCTGATCCAATTGCTATGGAATGGTTAAACTATTTATATAGTATGGGCGGAGATTTCTATGATGAGGATGGAAATATAATAATTAATAATGATAAAGCAGTGAAAGCATTAGAATTATATGTAGAAAACATTAATAATAACGCTCCTGACGGTGCAACTGGATTCGGCTTTGATCAAGCATTTTCAGTTATTGCAAATGGTAAAGCTTTTTCTTATATAACATATAATTGGATGTTACCTAAATTGAATAATGAAGAAGAATCAGAAGTGGCAGGAAAAGTAGATATAGCACAAATGCCTGGAGGTCACTCACTTAATGGTGGTTGGGGTTGGGCAATACCAAAAAGTTCACCTGATAAAGAAGCTGCATGGGAATTTATTGAATGGGTTGAATCTTTTGATGTTGCTAAAGAGCGCGCTTTAATGGGTGGTTCTCCGACTAGAAATGATGTATTTAATGATGAAGAAGTCTTAGAAAATTATCCACATTATACAGAAGTCAAAACAATACTTCAAGGAGCAAGACCAATACCAATTATGGAAGATTCCACAGAATTAATAGAGGTATTAGGAAGAGAGTTATCATTAGCTGCAAATAAAGATAAAACACCTCAAGAAGCATTAAACACTGTAGCAGAGCATATGAAAGACTTAAAATAAATTATCATAAGAGGGAGTCAGTCATAGCTGACTCCCTCAATGTTGGTCAGAAAGGAGGAAAAATGAATAATAATATAATCAAACTAAAGTATAAATTAATTATACCTGCATTGATACTTTTATTTGCCGTTATTCTATTTCCTTTAGCTTATTCTTTATTTATTAGTTTTTTTGATTATACACTAGTCCATCCGACCTTTGAGGATTTTTTGTTTTTGGAAAATTATTTAAAAGCTTTTCAGGATACCTATTTTTGGAATTCTGTTTTTGTCACTTTAATTTTCACTATTGGAGTAGTATTGCTTGAGTTTATTATTGGTTTTATATTAGCATATTATTTAAATAAAGATGTTAAGTATAAAAATGTATTTTTTTCAATTTTAATTATTCCAATGTTAATGACACCAGTGGCTGTTGGACTAATATGGAGAATGATTTTACATCCTCAGCAAGGTATTTTAAATTATCTTTTGGGGTTAGTTGGAATACCTGCTTTTGCTTGGTTAGGAAACAAATATTTAGCACTTCCAACGGTAATGTTAGTGGATATTTGGCATCAGGTACCTTTTATGATGCTATTAATGTTAGCGGGTTTGGTTTCATTACCTAAAAGACCTTATGAAGCTGCTAAAATTGACGGGGCATCAAGATTACAAATGTTCAGATATATTACTTTGCCTTTAATGAAACCAACAATAATAGTAGCTGTATTGATAAGAACTATAATTGCTTTTAGAACATATGATCTTGTATATATAATGACTAAAGGAGGGCCAGGAGTTAGAACAGATATTTTGAGTTATTATATTTATAAAAGAGCATTTGCATTTATGGATATTGGTTTTGCATCAGCTTTATCATATATTTTATTATTATTTGTTGGATTCGTAAGTATTTTCTTTATAAGAGCTACTTTAAGTCAAGATTAAGGTTGTGAGGTGAATCATTAATGGAGTATTTACTAGGGATTGATATAGGTACAACTAGTACTAAAACTATAGTTTGTAATACAAATGGTAAAATAATATTTTCCACCTCAGAAGAACAAAATTTGTATTCTGATTTTCCAGCATGGGCAGAAGAAAATCCAGAGGAATGGTGGGAAAATACACAAAAGACTATAAAAACAATTTTTAAGGAAAGTGAAATTTTAGCTGATGATATTAAGGCGATAGGTGTGACTGGAATGGTACCAGCTTTAGTTTTATTAGATAAAAATGACAATATTTTAAGAAGATCAATACAACAAAATGATGCCAGAACTATCAAAGAATTAAATTATTTGAGATCAAAAATTGATTTAAACAATCATTTTGATATTACCGGAGGTTCAATAAATCAACAATTAGTAGGACCTAAAATATTATGGTTAAAGGAAAATGAACCTGAAGTTTACAAAAGCATTGATAAAATCATGGGATCCTATGATTATATAAATTTCAAATTGACGGGAAATCATGTGATTGAGAATAATTGGGCTTTAGAAAGTGGACTACTTAATATTAAAAAAAATACATGGGAAAAAAAGATTTTAGACATTTGTGATATAAATGAAAAATGGTTAGGGCAAATAGTAAAATCTGATGAAATTATTGGCTCAGTCAACAAGAAAGTTGAAGAATTAACTGGGTTAAAAGAAGGCACACCTGTGGTTGGGGGTATTGCAGATCATGTTTCTTCAGCATTTGCTGCAGGTTTAAAGGAAGAAGGAGATCTTAATGTTAAATTTGGTGGTGCTGGGGATATATTATATTCACTTGATAAATTAATTACAGATAAAAGATTATTTATAGATTTACATGCAGATCCATCGAGATATATGATAAATGGTTGTATGGCCTCAAGTGGTTCTTTATTAAAGTGGTTTACAAATGAGTTTTGTCAATATGAAAATGAAATTGTAAAAGACGAAAACAAGTCGATTTATGATTTTATGAGTGATAAGGCACAAGACATACCCCCAGGTTCTAATGGAGTCATAATTTTACCGTACTTTTTAGGAGCAAAAACTCCCTTGCATAATCCACAAGCTAAAGGTGTTATATATGGGCTGGGTTTACATCATAAAAAAGAGAATATTTATAGGGCTATTATGGAATCAGTGGCTTATGGCTTCAAACATCATATTGAGATTTTAAAAGATTTGAATTTAGATATTAAAAAAGTAATAGCTACTGATGGTGGAGCTAAAAGTCCGGTATGGAGACAAATTACTGCTGATGTATTAGGAGAAAGTATTTATCATATAAAAGAACATACAGGTTCTTCTATAGGAGCTGCTTTTGTTGCAGGTAAAGGAATTAATCTATTTGATAATTGGGATGATATTGATAAATTTATTGAGATAGATTCGGTTACTGAGCCAAATGAAAAAAACCATAATTTATATAATAAATATTATAAATTATTTAGGGATATATATAATAATTTAGAGGAAAGTTTTATTGAATCAGATAATATTAAGGGTAAATAATATTGATTTTATAAAATTAGTAAAACATATATTATTTACATATATATATTAAAATTGGAGGTAAAATTTATGTTATTGGAAAACAAAAATGTATTAATTACAGGAGCGGGTTCTGGAATAGGTAGAATAATAGCAAAAAAATTAGCAATAGAAGGGGCAAATATAATAGCTACTGATATTGATTTAGAGGCTGCTGAAGAGACCCAAAAAATGATAACCAAAACAGGTAGAAAAGCAAAAAGTTATGAAATGAATGTAACAGACGAAGAACAAATAAAAGAGGTTTTACAAAAATCTATTAGAGAATTCAATAAAATTGATATTTTAGTAAATAATGCCGGGATATCTAGTATGAATAAAGTTGTTGATTTAACTGAAGAAGAATGGGATCAAAATATGGATATTAACGCAAAAGGAGTTTTCCTTTGTTGTAAAATTATTGGAAAGCACATGATTGATAAAGGTGGTAATACAAAAATAATTAATATTGCTTCAATGGCAGCTAAAAGAGGGGTACCGCTATTAGCTCATTATGCAGCTTCAAAATGGGCGGTGAGAGGTTTTACACACAGTCTTGCATTAGAATTTGCACCTTATAATATAAATGTAAATGCTGTATGTCCGGGTTATGTAAAAACTAAAATGCAAGAAAGGGAACTTAAATGGGAAGCAGATTTAAAAGGTAAGACTGTAGAAGAGATAAAGCAAAATTATATTGATGATACTCCGTTAGGTAGATTAGAAGTACCTGAAGATGTTGCTGATGTGGTAATATTTTTAGCATCAAAATATTCTGATTATTTAACTGGTCAAGCAATTAATTCGACCGGGGGATCTGAAATACATTAATCAATAATTTAAAAGAATAATTATCAATTGTTTTATAATTAAATATTGCTTTAGTTTCAATTAATATTTCTTAAAATAATCAAGTTTTTTGTGGTTATGGTTTACGTATAAATGGCGGTTATAAAAGATAAACAGAAGTTTTCTAATAGAAATAATTAAGAGTTTAATTTTTTGAGTTGAAAGATGATCTTTAGAGAGTTAATGAGTATGGAATCCCCCCATTAAATTAATTCATAAATAGAATTAATGAATGATTTATCTTTAGTTTAATATGTAAGTCGAAAGGTGTTAGAAAACTATTAAAAATAACAAATAAAGCTTACCGATTTGTGTAAAGAACGTTATAATTATTTCAAAATAGTTATAAATACAGATATTGAAAAAGGTAATTTTGTTAATCAGTTCTACGGAGCAGTACTCTAGCGGTTCAAGTCTTCTAGGGCACGACATCTATTAACCTTATCATATTAACCTTGATAAGGTTTTTCTATATTGTGTCTCGTAAGTTACATTAATATTGGGGGGGAGTCCTATCTGTTTTAGAACATAGGGATATGGTTGAGATATTATGGCACTCACAGACGAAAAGGATGAGCAAACGGAGAAAACAAACTTCAGTTTAAGCTAGATATGGTATATTGTAGTCAACAGGGAGTGGTGATGAGCCTGAGAAGTGTTTTTAGCTCGAAACAATATGAACAAGAGGTGTCATTTAATTATGAAGTTTCAATATAAAAATGGGGAAGTTCAAAGTTAGCCTGTAAGCCATGAATACATGTTAGATAATTAAGTGTGATTAGGTTTGAAATGACAGTACAGTAATGCAATTAAACGTGAGAGGTCTATTTAAGTTTTCTATCAAAACTGTTAGAAATAATTCGAGATATAACTTTAGCGGGAAAATCAAGATAAAGCTTAAATAGAAATTAGATGGTATCGTAGTAATAAAGAAAGTGGACCCAGAGATTACAGGGTGACCTGTAGGAGGACAAAAGCAACTGAGTGAAGGATACCTACATCATCGAAACAAAAGTGGTAAACTAGATTAAGAGTAGTTTAAATCTAGGTTTCTAGTTGATAGTGGGAAAGGGAATAAATAACCTAGAACATATTAGACTAGAAATACTACTACCTCAGTAATAATAAATCAGAGGGTGCGATTGGTGATAGCCTAAAACTAGTTTTTAAACAAGGTTATATGAAAGTACCTACCTATGATAAGGTATAATAAAGCATACGTTTTTAAAGGTCTAAAAGCCTAACAACAATTAGATTATAGATATTTTAATGAAGATGTAGATTATGGGTTGGTTTTCTTATCAGATTTAGGAGATAAATTAGGAGTTGAAACTCCAGTAATGGATTCTATGATTTGCTTTGTTGCTACAATAATGCAAATAGATTTTACGAAAGAAGAAAAAAGGACTTTTGAATCAATAGGATTATGAAGTTATTCAATAGAGGAGTTCAAGAAGATTATTTAATGAAATGGAAAAACAGTTATGATAAAGTAGTGTGCATAAGAAATGAAAGACAATGAGTATTGAGTATCATTAAAACCAGAAGGTGTAGTTATATAGCTATACAATAATTTAAAAAAAGGGTTTACATTATTGTGTATATAGTATACCTTACATTTATATTAGAAAGTCGAAATAGTAAAAATCTGTTACTGTAGGTGCGAAATATTATTTTGTAAAATTATTTTGTTTTCATCAATAAAGTGCTGGTAGGAAAACGATCAATAGTTTTATATGCCAGGAAAGTAAAACCTGGCCATAATTTAATTATTATAATACAATAGAAAACATAATTACCCTTTTACTATCATTATTTTCTTTTATCCATTTATGAACATTTCCGCAAGTTCCAATTAATATTTTATGTAATTTCTTTACTATTGGAATCTGCAATTTCTAATTGGTCAACTAATCATTCATGGCCTGTAAAAGCTAAAATAACATTGTTTTTATCTGATAAATTAAATTCCTAAGTTCTAACAGTTTGCGAAGTATCTAATATAAAGATATTTATTTAATTGAAATTTTACATTAAAATTTTTGAATTAATATTATTTATTAAGTTAATTATATATTCTCTGGACTGCTTGCCCTTTGTATATCACCTTTGACCATAGCCCTTTGTCCATTTTTTAATTTTGTATTTTCTATCTTTGCTTCTCCTTTATATACTTTTAAAATTGTTACTATCTGTATGGTTTGATTCATCATTTCATTCATAGTAGCTTCAGCCTTTTGATAAGATTCTTTAAACATATCTATTTGGTTCTCTAATTGAATTTTAATGTCTTTTGGTAATTGGTCAATACTTTCTATCTTATAAACTAATAGATAGTTATTTTTTATTGCTTCAATCTGAGCATTCATTTCAAGATTTAGGCTTTCAACTTCAACTTCTTGTTTGGTTGCCTCATTACCTTTTAATATTATAACTTCATATTCTATGTTATCTATACTATTATCTATATAAATGTTTGCGTTTTCAGTAGTAGGAGCCCTTAGAATATATTTATCATTTTTTCGGTATAATACTTTTGCATTTCCAGATAAGAGTTTCCAGGTTATATCCTTTTTAATTTCTCTCCATTTTAATGTGTTTTTATCATACCCTTCTCCGTCATGTTCAGAGGAATATAAACATCCGCCTTGTACAGAAAATGAAGCCTCTGAGTTTGGACCTAATATTATATAATTATCATTTTGATCATTGTCAATTAATGAAATTTTTAGCCTGCTTCCAGCCAAAGTTTTTATCGTTAATTTCTCTTTTATCTCTTTGCGACCTCCTATTAGAGTTTGGGCATTGTCATTGTATTCTAAAATGAATCTTTTAATTTTACTAGAACTTATTGAATCATTATTTTTTATTTTAGAGGTTGTACCATTTTCATTTATAATAAATGCTTCACCTTTAAATTCTAGTATTTTCCCTAAAATCAAGTTATAATTGTGAGGGTCGATAACTTTTTCTGCGTGAATCGAGGGAGAAATAAGTATTAATATTAAAACACTCAATAATATGGATGACTTGATTTTCTTCATTATTTTTTCACTTCTTTCTTTAAGAAGTTATTATTAATAACTCATTGCTTCAAAATTATTAGGCGGATTAAACATTTCATCTGGAATATTTCCGATTGTAATTTTTGTTACTTCAAAGATTATTTTCTCGTCCACCCACATTTTCATAATTTGTCGTAACTCTCTATCCAAAAGCATATCTATTATAACGGTATCTCCTTTTGAACTATCGATAAAGGACCATCTTTCAACTTTCCGATTTAAAAAGTTTTCTTCTCCAATTTTTTCTGCTCCATACATAGCCATATCTTCCCCAGGTAGATTATTATACAAGAGGCTACTAACAGCATCATTAGTTTCAAAGAATTCATCATAACTTAATATATTTTCCATATACATCTTTTGATCATTTAGTATTATATATACTTTTAAGTTTTCTTCATTGAAGTGATATATGACACAATTTGAAATTTCTCCTATTGAGGTTTCAAGTTTGAGCTTATGTTTGCCGTAATATTGTATATGACTGCCCCCTTCTGCCACCATTGCATTATCTATTTCTAAAATATATTCCTGAGCAGGCCAGATACTTAAATTGGGTTTCATTACTTCTGAATAATCTTGAGCATCTAGATTAAAAGGTATAAATATCAAACAAAGCAAAATGAAGTAAACTTTTAATTTTCTGTACATTCTCAATTCGACCTCCCTTTCTTTCTATAAAATTACATTATTTATTAATATTATATCACACTAATTAATATAATATGTTGTTTTGATTGCTTGATAATTTGCTATAATTGCTATATAATTTTATTATAAATGTTCAATAATGTGTAAGAAAGGAAGAATTATATGGGGACTTTATTAGAGAGAGTTACACAATTTATTCCTCCTGAAATACTTAAGGTTATTGATATAGAAGAATATTCAAATAATGAAATTTCTATTATAAAGGTAAAAAATGCCTTTGCTAAAAGTAATTCTTTTGATATGTATAAATTTATTTTACCATTAACTACCGATTATCCTCTTGAAATAGTAGAAAAAGACTACTATCAGATAAAAAAGAACAATCTGTTTCCAATTAATCCCGGTCAATTGCATTGCTCTGAAACTTTTGGGGAATCAATAATTGAAATAGAACCATTTTTTGCAATTTTTATTGGAAAAAAGTTTATGCAGAAAACAAGTAAAAAATTATATGGAAAAAAAGATGTTGTTTTTGAAAATATAAATTACTCTCTTTCAATATATTTCAGAAATATTATAAATAAACTTATAGAGGAAATCAAGTTTGAAAAGAAAGGCAATCAATTAATGTTTGAAAGCTTAAATAATCATATTGTGATTGAATTATTAAGGAATTTAGATAATAATTTTAATGATAGTAAAATCAGCAAATATAGAACTGATAAAAAGTCAATTAAAAACGCTATTAATTATATTTATAGTAATTATAATAAAGATTTTTCCTTAGAAGAAATAGCAGCCAGTGTTAATTATAGTCCCTACCATTTTTTAAGAATTTTTAAAAAAGAGACCGGACAAACTCCTTTTCAATATCTCTTAGATGTTAAAATAAATAAAGCTAAAGAAAAGTTATATAACTCTAATAAGACAATTTCAGAAGTTTGTTATGAATGTGGCTTTAATAATCGAAGTCACTTCAGTGTAATTTTTAAGACAAAGACAGGCAATTCTCCTTCTCAATTTAGGGAAACTGGAGCTATGTGATATTAAGTAGATAATCAAGTGATTAAATGAAAAAACAAGTAATTAAAAAGATGAAGAAATTTTACTAGAAGATAGTTGAATATTTAATAATGAGTTTTAGGTTTACATTAAAAATATTAAAGGAGTAAATTTTTATGGATAAAAGTGCCTAAAGAGCTTTTATCTGATGATAGGGAGCATATTTTAAATAATACTACTAGATTAGAGTTTAAACCTTTAGCCAATGACAATTATAAACTTATCCTAATTTA
>CAJXKY010000059.1 GCA_913055675.1 uncultured Halanaerobiales bacterium | reverse complement strand
TAATTCAGGAGGAAAATGATGCAACCAAAAATTATTGAAAGAGATCGATTTACAGTTATAGGAATGGATTGTTTAACCACAACAGAAGATAATGAAGATCATCAAGTACTTCTTGATCTGTGGAACGAATTCAAATCACGAATTGAGGCAGTACAAAATAAAAAGAACCCAACCAAGATGGTCGGGGTTTATGAACAGAGAAGAAATTATCCGAATAGATTTTCTTATGTTGCTGGTGTTGAAGTAAAAAGTCTTTCAGAAATACCCAAGGGTATGATACCAAAAATAGTTAATGGTTCAAAATACGCTGTATTTACTCATCAAGGAGATATTTGTAATATAGATGAAACATATAACTATATTTATGAAGAGTGGCTGCCTGAATCTGAATACGAAAAAAACGTAAATGGAGATAACTTAGAAATTTTCAATCTAGAATTCTCTGAAGATAATATCTCTGATGTGGATCTTTATATTGCAATCAAAGATCAAGAGTAATAGATATGGGGCAGTGGTCTGAACCCTTTACATCATCATGGATGGCTGCCTTTTTTACCTTATCTATTAAATTATCACTTACAAAATGATAATCTATCCTCCAACCTGCGTTTCTTTCTCTTGCCCTTGTTCTATAACTCCACCAGGTATATTTTTCTTTCTCAGGATGAAAATATCTAAAAGTATCTATAAAACCACTATCTATAAATTCATCTATCCATTTCCTTTCCACAGATAAAAATCCAGATACATTTTTATTCTGGTCTGGATTTATTAAATCTATTTCTTTGTGAGCAGTATTATAATCTCCACTAATTATCAATTTTCGGCCTTCATCTCTTAGTTTTTGAGCATAATCTAACAACTTATCATAAAAATCTAACTTAAATTTTAATCTTTCTTTACTACTTTTACCATTTGGAAAATAGATTCCCAGATAAACAAAATCATCATAAAAAGCAGTAATGACTCTTCCTTCTTCATCAAACCTCTCTATCCCTAGCCCAGTTTCAACTTTATTAGGCTCGATTTTAGAATACAGAGCTACTCCACTATAGCCTTTCCGTTCTCCATAATTAAAATATGAATAATAAGAATCTATATCTGTAAGATCTTTTTTTATTTGATCTTCTTGAATTCTAATTTCCTGTAAAGCTAATATATCAGGACTTTCTTTTTCAATCCAATTTAAAAAACCTTTTCTTTTTACAGCTCTAATTCCATTTACATTCCAAGAAAATATATCCATTAAAGGTCACCTTCGTTCTCATGAACATTAGATAATACTCCATTAATGAAACCTGAAGACTTTTCTGAACCAAATTCTTTGGCAAGTTCAACAGCTTCATTTATTACAATTCCAATTGCTAATTCATCAATAATCTCATAAAGGGCTATTCTTAAAATATTCCTATCTACTACTGGCATCCTATATAAATGCCATCCGATAGCATTACTTTCTATTGTTTTATCAATGTATTCTTGATTTTCAATAATACCTAAAACTAATTTTTCAAAATAGTAATTCTTGTCCTTTTCTTTTATACTTTCTTCATTCTTTTTTATCTCAATTTCTTTTAATGCATTTTCTTTATCAATTGCTCTCTGAACATCGAGACCATACATAATCTGCATAGCCCAGGTTCTTTGTTTATGTCGTGAAATCTTCATCCTATATAACCTCTCTTTTTAAATCTATTTTCTGTAAATATTTTTAAATATCTCCTGAATACCGCGTCCACCGTCCCAGAGATGTCCTAAATATAATCCAATTAATGCAAAAATAAATATTACTATTGTCTTTAAAACACCAATAAGTAAGATCAATATTCCAAATATGAATCCAGCCAATAAGCCAACAAATTTACCCTTGTTCCTATTAATCCAGTTTAATAAACTCTGGTTATTATTCATCATTAAAAATATCACTCCCTTAATCTCTCTTCTGAGGTAATGACAACATCTCCTATCTGAAAACCGTTATCTTTGAATTCTTTTTTTATTCTTTGTTTTATTAACTCAATTTTCTTATTGCTAAAAGACTTTAAACTTATTTGAGATATGATATAAATATTTAGTTCATCATTGGATATGTTATTTATGTCAACTTCAGCATCTTCAAATTCGATATAATTGTCTAAAATATAATCAGCTATTAAATATAAGATATTTACTTTCATAGTTACTTTACCTAGTTCATTATCATGTAAAGTAATATGTTGATGTCGTATCTTATATTTTTTTAAAAATTTATCTAGATATTTTAGCATAATATCACCGCTTCAAATGATAAAAAAAAGACGAGGCCATTATTGACCTCACTCTTCTTTTTCATCCTCTTCTTCTTGTTCTTGTAATTCTTCTTGTTCTGTTTCAGGTAAATGAACTCCCTGAACATGAACATTTACTTCTATTACATCTAATCCGGTCATTCCTTCAATAGCCTGACGCACATTATTTTGTATATTCCATGATACATCAGGTATGGAATTACCATAATCAATTATAACGTAGAGGTCAACAACACATTCATCATCCCCTACTTCAACTTTTACCCCTTTAGTTAAGTTCTTTCTTCCAAGCATCTCTGCTATACCACCGGCAATTCCTCCACTCATACCTGCAACCCCTTCTACCTCAGTTGCAGCTAGGCCGGCAACTATCGAAACAACTTCATCAGCAATTTTAATATTACCCAATTCTTCATTACCTTCCATGGTATAACCTCCTTTTTTTAGCTTTTAACTTCAGCTAAAAGATTATCTTGATCTTCAAATTGACCCACGATAATTAATCCAACAGCTTTACCGTCTTTATCTCTTATAACTCGCTTATAACCTCTTTCTTTTTCTACTATTTCATGGTCTAGTTCATTATCAGGGTCTAAGTTACCCGCTGAGACAACGTTAACACCAGCAACTTTAAGTGTGTGTGAAGAAACAACACCCGGAAATCCTTGTCTTTCCCCGGCCATGTTCTTCCCGGCAGTCTGACCCATTTTCATTGATGGAAGCCAAATTCCATAGAAATTACCATTGTATTCTGCAATATCACCTGCAGCATATACATCTTCAAGATTTGTTTCCATATACTCATTAACATCAACTGCTCTTTTAATTTCAAGATCTGTATCTTCAAATAATTCAGTATTAGACCTAACACCAGTAGAAAGAAGTACTAAGTCTGTATTTAGTTTATCGCCATCTCCCATTAATACAGATTCTACTTTGTCATCACCTAGAAACTCCTCGGTAGTTGCATCTAAGATGAAATTCAGACCTTTCTCGCGTTCGAGGATCTCTATTAATAGTTTACCACCTTTTTCATCTAACTGCTTATTAAGACACCATTCTGTACGTTCTACTACTGTGACCTCTAAACCAGATTTCTTAATGTTTGAAGCGGATTCAACACCTAGCAATCCACCTCCAACTACAACTGCTTTTTCAGCATTTTGACATATGTTAGTAATCTTTTTAGCATCTGATAAATCTCTTAAGGTAAATACATTTTTTTTATTTGCTCCTTTAATCGGAGGTTTAAAGGAATGTGCTCCATTTGCTAACAGTAATTTATCATATGAATAAATACTTTTATCAGAGATTACTTTTTTATTTTCAAAATCAACTTCTGTAACTCTTTCTGATAATTTAAGATTAATTCCATTATTTTCAAACCATTCTTTGTCATTAATTATTATTTCTTCTTCATCTACTTCTCCAGAAAGATATTCAATTAATCTGGGCCGATAATAGAATGGATAGTCTTCTTTTGTAATAACGGTAATCTGATCATTTTCATCTCTGGTTTTTAAAATTTCTTTTACTGCTGAAATTCCGGCAGCACCTGAACCTATAATTAAATATTTCATTTTAGTATTTACCTCCTATAAGTTTAGTTGTTCTCAACTCTCTCAATATATTCATCATTTCTGGTATCTATCTTAAGAACATCCCCTTCATTTATAAAAAGCGGAACTTTTACCTTTAATCCTGTTTCTAGGGTTGCAGTTTTAGTTCCACCGGATACAGTGTCTCCTTTAATTCCTGGCGGAGTGTGTTCTACTTTTAATTCTACAAAGGTAGGTAAATCTATATCAAGAGCTCTACCTTCATACATTAAAATATGTATGTTCATATTTTCTTTTATATAATTTATTTTGTCACCCATCTGTTCTTTTGATAAAGTGATTTGATCATAACGTTCAGTATCCATAAATACATAACCACTATCATCCCAATATAGATACTGCATTTCTCTTTTATCTACATGGGCTCTTTCAACCTTTGCGTTTGCTCTAAATGTTTTGTTTATTACATAGCCTTCTTCCATATTTTTTAACTTTGTTCTTACAAAAGCACTTCCTCTTCCACTCTTGGAGTGTTGGAAATCAACAACTTGATAAACTTCTCCATCTAATTCTATAGTAAGTCCTGTATGAAAGTCATTAGTTGAGATCATCTTTGTCCTCCTTTTTTCTAAATACTACCTTTTATTATAGCATCTACTATATATTTTAACAAATTAAATTGAGACTTCGATTAGCTCTTTTGGAGAGGAATTAAGTACTTCACAACCATCTTTAGTAATTAAAAGATCATCCTCTATCCTTACTCCACCCCAATCTTTAATGTAAATCCCTGGTTCATCAGTAACTATAGAGTTTTCTTTTAAGTCATCTTCTGATTTATATGAGACATTAGGACCTTCATGTACTTCGACACCAATTCCATGACCTAAACCATGTCCAAAATTGTCCCCGTAACCTGCATCTTCTATTATATCACGTGCAATTTTATCAGCTTCTACCCCACTCATCCCAGCTTTAATTTTATCTATAACAGCCAACTGAGCTTCTAATACTTTATTATATATTTCCTTTTGTTTTTGATTTGCTTTACCCAGGACAAAAGTCCTTGTCATATCAGAACAGTATCCTTTATAAAAAGTTCCAAAATCTAGTGTTATAAGTTCATTTTCGTTAATTACTTTATCTGAAGCTACTCCATGGGGCATCGAAGAACGTTTGCCGGAAGCAACAATGAAATCAAAGGCATTTTTAGAACCACCAAGTTTCTTTTGGAATATTTCTAATTCAAGAGCAACCTCTTTTTCTGTCATACCTACTTCAATAAAGTCTAGAATATGCTCATAGGCTTTATCACTAATTTCGATAGCTTTTTTTATCATTTCAATCTCATTTTCTTCTTTTATCATTCTTACATCTTTGATTAAATCTTCAGTCGAAATCAATTCTATATCTTTGAATTTTTCATCATATTTTCCGTATTGATAATAATTAACTGTTTTTGCTTCAAAACCTAATTTTTCTGTTCCATCTCTTTGCAAGATATCATTAATACTTTCCACAACATCTTTATTTAGTTCAACAATTTTAAATCCATCAGTCTGATTTGCCGCCTGTTCGGTATATCTAAAATCTGTAATAAAATACTCGTTTTCTGGCGTAAATAATACCCTGCCAGCACTACCAGTAAAATTGGTTAAATAAAATCTGTTTACATCTGAATCAATTAATAGAGAATCATATTCTGCTTCATTAATTATATCTCTTACTTTTTTTATTCTGTTTTTCATTAGTTAATCTCTCCCTTATTAATTTTATCTATTAAATAATTTAAAGCTGCCATATAGCCAAATGAACCTAAACCCATAATCTGTCCTTCCACAATATCACGAATCACGGATTTATTTCTATATTCTTCTCTGCCAGCAATATTCGAAAGATGAACCTCTAATATAGGTATATCTAATATCTCTAAAGCATCTCGTAATGATACCGAAGTATGCGTTAAACCCCCAGGATTAATTATTAGACCAGCCCACTTTTTATAATTATTGTGAATATAGTCAATAATTTCTCCTTCATGATTACTTTGAAAAAAGAAGATAGAAACATTATTTCTATCACCTTCATCTTTTAATTCAGCATTAATATCTGATAAACTTTTATCCCCATATTTTTCTTTGTCCCTAATTTTTAACATATTTAAATTTGGGCCATTAATCACTGCTATCTTCTTCAATAAAATCACTCCAAACTACTTTTAATTCACTTAAAGAAACCTTTTTTACGATAGGATTAAATAGACCATCTAATAAAACCATTTTTATATCGTTGTTTTCACTTTTTTTATCCTGGTTTATTACTGATATTATTTTTTTAAACGGAATATTTTTATTTATTTTTGTAGGAAGGCCAAATTTATCTATCTTTTTTATTATTTTATCACATTCTTTCCTATTTAGTAAATTTTTATAAACAGAAAAAAGAGAAGCATACTTCATTCCTAAAGTAACTGCTTCCCCATGTTTATAATTCAACCTATTATTAGACTCTAAAACATGGCCAATGGTATGGCCAAAATTCAATATTTTTCTTTGGTTTTGGTCATAAAGATCTTCTTTAACAACTTGCTTTTTAAATAAGATTGCTTTTTCTATAATTTTTTCAAGTAATTTTCTTTTTTTTATTATCGAATTATAACTATTTTTGGTTAATAATTGATATAAATGCTTCTCTCCAATAAAAGCTGTCTTTATTATTTCGGAAAAACCATTTAGAAATTCTCTTTTAGAAAGAGTATCTAAGTAATTAATATTTATTAAAACTAGATTTGGGTTATAGAAGGTCCCTATAACATTTTTAATATTTTTATAGTTAACAGCAGTCTTACCCCCGATTGAACTATCCACCTGTGAAAGTAAAGTAGTGGGAATTTGGATAAGATTAAGACCTCTTTTAAAAGTAGAGGCTGCTAGACCAGCTAAATCTCCTATTACTCCACCACCCAAAGAAATAATATAATCATCTCTGTTAAAACCCTTGTCTAATAATAAATCAAAAATGTCTTCCAATTTTTTTAAGCTTTTAGATTTTTCTCCTGGTTTTACTACAAATTTATATAAATTATTCTGATCACTATTTAATGATTTAACAAATTCTTTAGTATAAAGTTGATTTACATTATGATCAGTGATAACCAAAACTTTATGACCATTTATTTTTGGATTTAATTGTTCTAAAATTTCTTCTGTGAAAAATATATTATAGTTTATAGGTTTAGTTTTAATATTTATATCAATCTTTTTCATTGTAAACTCTCCAATTTATTAAGAATCTCTTCAACAATCTGTTCAGGGTTTTTTTGGTCTGTTTCTATAACATTACTAAACTGATCATAATATTTTCCACGTTTATCTAACAGATCTATTATAGATTTTTTTGGATTGTCCTGATCTAAAAGAGGACGCTTTGATATATCATCTATTCTCTTCAAAATAGTTTCAGCCCTTGCTTGTAAAAGAAAAGAAACAGTTTTATCATTCAACAATTTAATATTTTCTTTATCTAAAACTATACCCCCGCCTGGAGATATTACCAATTCATCATACTGCCTTAACAACTTTTTTAAAAATATCTTTTCTAGAAATCTAAAATGGTTTTCTCCCTTTTGCTTAAAAATTTCCTGAACTTTCATCCCAGTTACATCTTCAATATATTGGTCTAAATCTATAAACTCATAATCTAACCTGCTAGCCAGTTCTTTCCCAACTGTAGTTTTACCAGAAGCCATAAAGCCAATTAATGAAATAATCATCTTATTCCTCCATTTTACTGACTGCTATATTTAATCCGAGAATTGCCCAAAATACCGGAGCTACAGTTACTACACTTATATTAAATAGGGCAGTCACTGTATAGGAAACAACAGCCATAAATAGTGCAGCATGATAAATATTTAAATCAGACATTTTACTTTTAACTTTCTTTAATGCTCTAAATCCTTTGTTATATATATTGTATAATAACAAGAGATAAAAAAGTAAAGCCGGTAAACCAAGTGTTACACCAATCTGTAAATACTCATTATGGGCCTTGTCAACAATTTTACGCCCAGTTCCTTCAGAAAGTTTATTAAACTCGTCATGTGGAAATACTTTATCAAATGTATCAGGTCCTGAACCTAATAAAGGATTTTTAAATAACAAAGGAATACTAAACTTATAAATAACAAACCTTTTTGAACCAATTTTTTCTACTTCAGTATCATCATCAGATATTGCTAAAGTCTGGACATCAGTAAATAATGAAAGTACTCTTCTTGAATAATAGAACTGTTGACCAAAATCCATAACTCCAAATATTGTTATAAAAATTAATATTATGACAACTACTTTTTTAAAATTATTTTTTAGATATTTATAAAATATTGAAACAAAAATAATTGTTGAAACCAAAAAACCTATTAAAGCACTCCGGGTGCTCGTAGCAATTAAAAATGAAAAAAACAGTGAGCTTAAAAATCCATATCTATATATTTTTTCTTTGTTTTCACTAAATATGTATAAAACTAAGGAAAGAGATAAAACAATTGCTATATAACTTGCTGCAAAATTAGGATTGCCTAATGTAGAAAATGACCTGCTCCAATTTATCCTTAAAGGATCTCTGTTGATAAAATCGAAACCGTAAAACTGTATTAAACCATAGATTGAAATTATTGAACCTGAAATGAATAGGTATTTTATTATTTTCTTTAAATATTTTAATTTTTTGATGAAATAACCAGCTGTGATAAAAATCAACACATAAGATATATATGTAATTAGACCTTCCCATCTAAAAGGACGACCATATATAGATTGAAAATAATATTTTGAAAATATTGTGGAAAGTATTGTGAAAGTCAAAAACAAAAATATACTGATATTACTAAGATCAGTATTAATTTTATTTTTATCATAATATTGTTTCAATAATATTATTACTGCTAGTAATAATACAAGATAATAGACAGCAGTAATTTTTGGTTTATAAATATTATCATATCTTATTAACTGATATTGATTTATACCGGTGGG
Source organism: uncultured Halanaerobiales bacterium (assembly GCA_913055675.1). Lineage (GTDB taxonomy): Bacteria > Bacillota > Halanaerobiia > Halanaerobiales > M55B127 > M55B127. Next base: position 3,697 of record CAJXKY010000059.1, on the reverse strand, counting down.
ATATAGATCACCTTTTTCTACATAAGGAAAGTATAATAAAGGTGTAATCGCTATAATAGCTATTAAAATATAAGTTATGAGCTTATCATAATTAGTATCGGTTACTTTCAAAATTAAACCGCTCCAGTTATAAATTATTCATATAATTTTTATAATTACTAACCGTTTCTTTAATATTGTCTCCGCCAAATTTAATTAATATTTCTTTGGAAAGAATATAGATTAACATTGCTTCACCAATAACTCCTACTGAAGGAACTACTGTAACATCAGCTCGTTCTTTAAAGGCTTTCTTTGTACTCTTTGTATTAATATCAACAGTGTCTAATGGCTTAGAAAGGGTCGGTATTGGTTTTACGGCTAAGCGTATAACTAATGGTTCACCATTTGTTATGCCACCTTCTATACCGCCAGCATTGTTCGTAGACCGATAATATCCTCTGCTTTCATCGTAGTATATCTCATCATGAACTTTAGATCCCTTTTTAGCAGCATTTGTAAATGCACTACCTATTTCTACACCTTTAACTGAAGGTATACTTATCATTGCAGCAGAAATACTTTTATCGATCCTTCTTTCCCAACTGGTATGAGAACCTAGACCAGGTATCATTCTGTTTGTTTTAACCTCAACAATACCACCTAATGAATCTCCTTTTTCTTTAGCTTCTTTAATTAAATCTACCATCTCTTTTTCTTTTTTATGATCAATACAATTTAACTTTGATTTTTTTATTTTAGCTTTAATATCTTTTATATCATCAATTGTTTTATCAATTCTTATATCTCCAAGTTGAATAACATGACTAATGATATTAATATCAAAGTATCTCAAGAAATTATAAAGAAGTCCACCTACTGCAACACGGGCTGCGGTTTCACGAGCACTTGCTCTTTCTAGAATATTCCTTATATCTTTTTGACCATATTTAAAAACCCCAGCCAAATCTGCATGACCGGGGCGTGGTTTTGATACCTCATCATCAATATCTATATCATAGATATCCATGATTTTTTTCCAATTATTCCAATCTTTATTTCTTATCATCATACCAACTGGGCTACCTATGGTTTTACTGTTTCTTATGCCAGAGATAATTTCAACCTTATCTTTTTCAATTTGCATCCTGTTACCCCGGCCATAGCCCTGCTGCCTTCTTTTAAGGTAGTTGTTTATGATGTTAACATCTATTTCAATATCAGCAGGTAAGCCTTCAACAATACTCAATAAAGCTTTCCCATGTGATTCACCAGCGGTATGAAAATTCAACATATTTAAAACCTCACAATTATCTTACTTCATATGGTAGTATTAACAACATGTTAGATTTAATTTGATCAACAGATTTTAATTGATTTAATTTTAATATTTGTTGTAAAGTAACATCATATTGATCAATTACAGATTGAATACTTTGATTTTCTTTGATTCTAATCAAATGAGAACCAGGTATTTTAAGTGTAATAACTTCACCATTTTCAAAATCCTTTTCATCATCATTTGTTCTTATTATATCTTCAGCTGTTAAGCCATATTTATATGCAATATCTTTAACACTTTCATCTCTTTGAACTGTATAAAGGAAGTTTAAATTATTTGGTATATCCTCATCATATTTTCTGGTTTTTCTTGATGAGTTTAATACTTCCTGTAATTCTTCTTCACTTAAATTCTGAAATGAATCTGTTTCAGCTGTTGGCTGACTTTTTTCTACTTGTGCTGTTTCTTCATTTTTATCTTCTTCAGTTGCTTGTTCTTCAGAATCTTCAGTTTCCGAAGTATCAGTATCTACATCTCTCTCATCAGTTTCTTCAGTTTCAGCTACTGGTTCTTCAGTCTCAGTTTTATCTTTATTATTTAAGGCATTTACTTTGTCCTTAACTGCCTCCCTTTGCGAATCTTCAACTATTCTTGGAGTTATAAAGATAACCAGTTCTGTTTTTTCAGAACTATCACTTTCATATTTAAATAACTGTCCCAAGATAGGTATCTCAGATAAAATAGGCACTTTTGATACACTATTTTGCATATCTTCCTGGATTAATCCACCTATTGCAAAGGTTTGGCCGTCTTTTAACCTAAGCTTAGTTGTTACTTCTCGGGTTTGAATAGAAGGATAACCTTGATATACTTCCTCCCCAAGGGAAGAAACTTTAGGACTCACTTCTAATTCAATGTAATTTTCATCAGTGATCCAGGGTGTAAACTCAAGTGTAATACCAGCATCGATATAAGTAATTGAAACTTCTCCGTCTGCATTTACATTCTTTACTGGTATACGATCACCAATTAACATCTTACCTGTTTCACCATTTAAGGTCATTAATCTAGGATTGGCAAGTGTTTCTGCCTTACCTTCCGTTTTCAATGCTGTTAGATAATCAGGCCAATTCCCGGTGATTCCGTTAATTTGATCCTCGGAATCTTTTGTAAATTCAATTCTTGGTAGATTATTGGTAGGATTTGTAATTCCTAGGTTCTCAGATGCTGAACGTGAGATATCTTCAACCCTTGCTTCTATAATAACCTGCCTTCTAGGAATATCAATATTTTGAATTAAGTTAACTGCTCTTTGAACATCATTTACCTTACCTGAAACTACTATTTCTCTTGTCATAGAATTAGTACTTAACTGAACTTCAGGAATATTATTTTGAACAATAGTACTGACATTTTCCATTTCAATATAATCTACACTTACAATTTCTGTTCTTTTTTCTTCTTTTTTATCAAATCTGTCAACTAGTTTCAGCGCATTTTGGACCTCTTCTTCTACACCTCTGATAATTAATTGTTGATTAATTTCCTCATATGACATTTTTAAATCAGGATATACATTTTTTATCTTATTAATAAGTTCTTCTGAACCTATATTTTCAATTTTCACTATTTCTGTTATTTCTTTTATCTCTTGTTCTTGTTCTGCTTCCTCTTCTTCAGCTTCAGCAATTTCTTCTTCACTAGGTACATCTATCTTTGTTATTAAATCTTTTGCTTCACTAATATTACCTTCATTTCCTTTTAAGATAACCTGATTATTGTTTGTTACAGTTTGAACTATTAAATCAGGATAAAGGGTTCTAATATTTTCAACAACTTCATTTAAATTACCATGTTGAATTTTAACTATTTCTACAATTTTTTCAGCTTCTTCTTGCTCTTCTTCGGCTTCAGCAGTTTGTTCTTCTTCAGTCTCAACTTTTGGAAAATCAACTCTATTAATTACCTCAACTGCTTGAGTTATTAAATCAGAATTACCAACCATTAATAATTGAGTATTTTCCCTTATTATTTGAATATTTAATTCGGGATATATACTGTTAACGACACTTTTTACTCTTTCTAGATTAGTATTTTCAAACTCTAAGACCTCAATATTCATATCTTCATAAACTTCTTCTATCCGTTCAGGGGTGGCTACAACTACTGTATTACCATCCCATTTATAGGCTAAACCAGTAGTTTGAGTAATTAAATTTAATGCTTCATCAAATGAGATTTCTCTTAAATGAATACTTATGGTTCCCGATACAGAACTATCTGATACCAAATTCACTCCTGCAACTTCTGCAATTGACCTTAGTACATCTCTAATATCTGCCCCTTTAAAATTCATGTCTTTAATTTCACCTTGAACCGCGGCAGTTAACGATAAACTAAATAAACTAATTATTAATAATGACATTATCATAATCA
>CAJXKY010000058.1 GCA_913055675.1 uncultured Halanaerobiales bacterium | reverse complement strand
TTATTTTCTTCCTCTTGCTGACTTTGATTTAAACTTGCATAATCTGTTTCCAGCTCTTCTATTTTCTCATTTTTCTCTTGTACTAGTTGCTTATTTCTTTTCAAATCTTTTTTTAATTTTTCATTTTCTTTTTTTAGTTCATCATAAGCATTTTCTAATTCATAGTAATCTTCCATCATTCTGTCATATTGAGCATCGGTTTTCAGTCTTTCTTTTATATATGGAGTATTGGTTACCATATCATCTAATTTCAAAATACCGAGCAAGTTGAGGGCCCAGACTGTATATACTGCTATAAAAATGAATAAGAAAATATATATTGCTTTTTTCATCCTATACCCCCTGCTGGCTCATTCTTAAACTTGATTCGTCTATTTCTTTTTGTTCTTTTCTTAGAAATTCTTTATAAAAAGCAGTGGATTTTTTTTCTTTGATTTTTTTAATTTTTTCTTTAGCTTGCTTTTTTTCTATTAAATTATCCTTATATTGCTTAACAACTTCTTGCTGGCTTTTAAGTTCTTCTTTAACTTTCCTAACTTGCTCCTGCTGTTTTTTTATATAATCCCTGGTTCTTATGTTTTCAGTTACAGATAAGTTGTTTTGACGAATATAATCAAATAGTGATTCTAATTTTTGTTCTGATTCATCCAATTTTTGTTTTATTTTCTTTTCTTTTTGTCTGACTTGATATAATTCATGTTGAGCTTTTTCTAACTCTACATCCCTAACATCAAGTACTCTTTGTAGTCTAAAATTATATTTCGCCATAAAATTACTCCTTTAATATCTATTTTTTTAATTATTTATTATATCAGCAAGGTGCTTTTTAGTTTCTTCAAAACTCACTTTTTCTTCGATTTTCTGTTGTAAAAAATTATTAATCCGATCTATCTTATCTATCGCTCGATCAACTTTGGGATTGCTTCCTCTTTCATAAGCACCAATACTGATTAAATCTTCAGCTTCCTTATAGTCGGCAAGCAATTTCTTTAGCTTGTTTGCATTTTCAATATGTTCCTCAGTCACTACATCCTTCATAACCCTACTAACACTTTCTAATACATCTACAGCAGGAAAATGGTTTTTAGAAGCTAATTGTCTGGATAAAGTGATATGACCATCCAAAATACCTCTTACAGTATCGGAAATAGGTTCATTAAAATCATCACCTTCAACTAACACTGCATATAGTGCTGTGATCGAACCTTTGTCATTTGTGCCAGTTCTTTCAAGTAGTTTAGGTAGTTTTGCAAAAACTGAGGGTGGATATCCTCTAGTTGTCGGAGGTTCTCCGGAAGCTAATCCCACTTCTCGCAAAGCCCTTGCAACTCTTGTTATAGAATCCATCATAAGGAGAACATCTTCTCCCTGGTCTCTAAAAAATTCTGCAATTGAGGTGGCCACATTGGCTGCTTTCATTCTTATTAAAGCAGGTTTATCAGAAGTAGCCACTACTACAACTGAATTTTTTAATCCCTCAGGCCCAAGATCTTCTTCAATAAAATCTCTAACCTCTCTACCACGTTCACCAATTAGAGCTATTACATTTATATCGGCATCTGTATTCCGCGCAGCCATTCCAAGGAGAGTACTTTTACCAACACCACTCCCCGCAAATATACCTAACCGCTGACCGCGACCACAGGTTAAAAGACCATCTATGCTTTTAATACCTATACTTAAGGGATCTTTTATTCTTTCGCGTTTTAAAGGATCGGGAGGTTTTCTATTTACACTAACTTCTTGTAGGTTCAAATTATCAAATTCCTCTTTTTCAGAAGTTAAAGGATCACCGAGACCATTTAATACTTTACCTAAAAGTTCATACCCGACCTCAATTTTTAATTCACTACCACTGGCTATAACTTTCGCTCCAGGTGTTATTCCTTTCATTACTCCAATCGGCATCAGTAGAACCTTATTATCATTAAAACCAACAACTTCTGCTTCAATATCACCTTGATCGCTTTTAATATAACAAAGTTCTCCAATACTAACTTCAGGGCCTACTGATTCTATAATTAGTCCAACTACCCTTGTTATATAGCCAAACTCTCGGTTGACTTTAGTATTATCTATCGTTTTTTCTAATTTTTCTAAATTAAAATTATCAAACATCTTAGTCAATCAAATCCATTTCTTTTAGAATTTGTTTTTTAAGCCGTTCCAATTTGTCCTTTAAATACGCATCTTTACCCCCAAAATTAGTGTTAATTACACAGTCACCTTTTTTTAAATTTTCATCGGCATTAAATTTAAAATCACTTTCTGGAAAACTTGTTTTTAGCTCATTTTTACTTAAATAGGGTAAAATTTCTGGGTTTACGTTTATTACAAAATGTTGGTGATTGTTGCTTAAATCTTGTAAAACATCTTCAACTATATTATTGATTACATCTGGAGTCTCTTTTATATTCTCGTTTATTATTTTACTTGCCATTTTAGTAGCTATATTTATCAACTGAGGCTTTAATAGATTTAGTTCTTTTTCATATTGATCTTTAATATTTTCTGTTTTTTCATGAATGGCATTAAGAGTTTCTTCTATCTCCTCTTTTTTATCTTGATATGCTTCTTTTTGCCCTTGTTCTTTACCTTCTTGGTAACCTTTTTGATAAGCTTCTTCCTTTAACTCTTCGATCTTCTCTTCTTCCTTTTTAGCTTCTTCAATTATCTTTTTCGCCTTTTCTTCTGCTTCATTAATTACTTGTTCTGCTTTCTTTTTATTATCTTGTTTATTATTTTTATTTTCTTCATTTTGCTTGTTATATTCTTGCTTTTTTTGTACTTCCTTTACCTCATGTTGATGTGCACTCGATAATTTATATTTCCCAATAATCTGTGAAGCTTTAATTATTTTAGACAACTAATTCACTCTCCCCACCGCGTGCTATGACAATTTCTCCACTTTCTTCTAACTGTCTTATAACATTAACGATACGTTGTTGTGCATCTTCAACTTCTCTGATACGAACCGGACCCATATATTCCATATCTTCTTTTAACATTTCGGTTGCGCGATCAGACATATTATTGGAGATAACCTCTTCAACCTCTTCGCCTGAAGTTTTGAGAGCAAGAGCAACATCATGAGTTTCAACTTCTCTAAGTACAAGTTGTACAGCTTGGTCAGATAGAAGCACAATATCTTCAAATACGAACATTTTCTTCTTAATGTCCTCAGAAAGATCAGGATCTTTTTCATCTAATTGGTCAAATATATTTTTTTCTGTTCCGCGGTCTACCTGGTTAAGAATATCTACTATTGAATCAATTCCACCTGCAGAAGCATATTCATTTGTAATTACAGATGATAGTTTTTTCTCTAGTACTGCTTCTACATCTTTAATGATTTCAGGTGATGTCCTATCCATTAATGCAATTCGTTTTGTAACATCACTTTGAACTTCTTCGGATAAAGAAGACAAAATCTGAGAAGCCTGGGAAGGCTGAATGTATGATAAAATTAAAGCAATTGTTTGAGGATGTTCTCCCTGGATGAAATTAAGAAGTTGTTCAGGGTCTGCTTTTCTGATATTATCAAAAGGCCTAACCTGCAAATTAGCTGTTAATCTGTTTAAAATATTATCAGCTTCTTTTTCTCCCATTGCTTTGGTTAAAATCTGTCTAGCATACTTAATTCCACCACTGCTTATATAATCATTGGCTTCTAATAGATGATAAAATTCATCTAAAACCTCGTTTTTTAATTCTGTACTTATTTTCTGCATATTAGCAATCTCTAAAGTTATTTCCTCTATTTGTTCATTGTCGAGGTGTTTAAAGATCTTAGCTGACTTCTCTGGTCCTAATGAGATCAGAAGGACAGCTGCTTTTTGTTTGCCGGACAGTTCTGTTAGTTCTGACATAAACAATCCCCTTTACTTTCTAAGTTTTAATCTTCCATTAACCAATTTTCTAATAACTCAGCGACATCTTCCGGTTGGTCAGAAACAACTTCTTCTAATTCTTCTGTTAGTTGTTTTTTCTTTTTTTCTTCTTCACTAAGTGATGGTTTACTAATACTTTCTGATTGTTCTTCATAACCGGATTCATAATCAACCATCTGACCTCTCTGTCCCTGTTGTACTTGTGATTGAGATGAGGTTGAAGAATAAGAACGTTTTATCATAAATATTATAATGCTAAGTATAATGATTATTAATAGGATTAATCCACCGTAAATATACATTCGATTTCTTTCAGTACTTGCCTGAGCTTCTTTAGCCTGTGCAATTTCCTGTTCTAAACTATTATCAAAATTAAAGCTATTGACAGTTACCTGATCTCCGCGTTCGGGATTAGCCCCAATAGCGGATTGAACAGATTCTTGAATTCCATTTAATAGTTCTTGGTCTTGGTCTCCGTCAACCATAACTGAAACGGTTAATCGTTCTACTTCTCCCCCGGCGTAAACTTTTCGTTCTATTTTTTTATTTATTTCGTAATTAGTTACTGTATTTACACTTTCCTGCTGACTATTTTGGTTACCGTTTCCTTCTGCTTGGTATTCCGGTATGTTCGATTCAGTGCCGGCTGCACCACCATTACTCTGCGAAGTTGTCTCACTGGTTTGTTCACTAATTTCTTCGCTTCTAACAATGCCTTCACCGCCTTCTACAGGGGTATAGGTTTTGCTTTCTGTTTCTCTCTGGTCAAAATTTAACTTTGCATTTACCTTAACTGAAAAATTGTCAGGCCCTAATACTTTTGTTAACATACTTTTTAAATCTCTTTCTAATGAATCTTCAAAGTTATTCTGAATTTCTAAGTTTTCTTTACTAACCTGACTGTTTGAGTTACCACCTGACCCTTCAGCGCTTAATAAGTTACCACTAGTATCGACTACAGTTACTTCAGAAGGACTTAAATCCTGAACACTGCTCGACACTAAATTTGTAATAGAATTTATCTGTGATTCTCCCATCCTGTAACCGGTCTCTAGCTGGATCAAAACAGAAGCAGAAGATGATCTTTTTTCATCCAGATAGATACTGTCTTTTGGTGCAGTAATTTGTACCTTGGCATAATCCACACCACGCATGACTCTTATTGATCTACTAAGTTCACCGCCAACAGCCCTATAATAATTAACTTTTCTTTCAAAATCGGTTACTCCAAACTGGCTTTCATCAAATATCTCAAACCCTACAACTCCTTGAGTAGGTAAGCCTTCAGCAGCAAGTTCCATTCGAGCCTTATGAACCTGGCTTTTGGGGACTTCAATTGTACTACCACCATTCGTTATTTCGTAGGGAACTCCCTTTTCCTGGAGTGAATTCACTATTTTACCTGCTTCTTCTGAAGATACATCAGAAAAAAGTGGTGTATAAACACTAGAATCACCTGAAAATATTAGATAACCAAAAACAACAAGCACTAATATAGTACCTGCCCCAATCATAATTTTGGCCTTATTATCTAGGCTACCCCAGAGTTCTTTTATGTTTTCTATATAATCTGATAATGACTCCCACATATTTTATAATCTCTCCCAAACACCATTAAAGAGTGTTAAAATAATCTTATAATACATCATACCTGTAATCTCATAATCTCCTTATATGCATCTATTACTTTGTTTTGAATTCCCATTGTTAATTTCATTGAAGTTTCTGCCTTTTCTGCAGCAATCATAACCTGATGGATATTATCTGTTTTACCAAGAGCAAAATCTTCAGTGATTTGGTTGGAATCTAACTGCATATTATTTACTTTATTAATATTTTGTTGTAGTAAATCTTTAAAATTTAAGCTTTTTTGGTTTACTTTGCTCTGGTTAGGTTGATTTAAATTTAATAATTGAAGTCGATTTTGAATTGGATTAATCATTTATCTATTACCCCCTACCTATTTCTAGGGCTTTTAAAGCCATTCTCTTAGTAGTGTTTAAAGCAGTTACATTTGCTTCATAAGAACGAGAAGCATCAATCATATCAACCATTTCTGAAGTGATATTAATATTGGGCATTTCTACATAGCCATCTTGATTGGCATCGGGGTGATTTGGTCTATAAACAGTCTTAAAAGGAGAAGTATCTTCTCTAATACCTGCAACTTCTACTCCATTTTGTCCGTTATTATTACTCATCTTGCCTGCCATCACATTAGAAAAATTGTCATTTCTTTCCCTAAATATTGCTAACTTTCGTCGGTATGGAACACCTTCATCAGTTCTGGTCGTATTAACATTAGCAATGTTATCTGCAATTAGGTCCATCCGCATCCTTTGGGCCGTCAAACCTGAAGCACTTATATCAACTGTTGAAAACATTATTATTCACTCCCTCTTTGAATAACTTCCTGTAATAGACTAAATTTACCAGAAATTCTCTGTGTTAGAGTATTGTAATACAGATTATTTTTTGCTAATTTGGCCATTTCTGAATCTACATCCACATTGTTTTGGTCATTCCGGTAGGATGTATTTGAATAAGTATGCGGTTTGAAATTCATAGATGAATTTTCTTTAATTCCAAGACTGTTATGTTTTGAATTTGTACTAGCTAATCTAACAGTTTTGGATTGATTGCCATTATTATCCTTTAAATTATCTAAGTTTTTCTTTAGGATATCCTGGAAATTCACATCCTGCCTTTTATAATTTGGAGTACTAACATTGGAAATATTATTGGATAAGGCCTGATGTCTAGCATAAGAACCATCTAAACCAAATTCAAGTACATTAATGATTGAATTCAATTCCATCCTCCCTTTCTATTAAGAAGCTTTTGAAATTGCTTCTTTTACTCTATCTTTTTTAAATGGTTTTACAATAAAGTCCTGTGCTCCTAATTCAATTGCCTGAATAACAATCTTTTGTTGCCCCATTGCACTACAGACCACGATATTTGCATCGGGATCAATATCTAAAATGGCTTTGATCGCTTCAATACCATCCATCACGGGCATTGTGATATCCATTGTTACAATATCAGGCTCTTTTTCCTTATACATTTCGACTGCTTCTTTACCATTTTCTGCTTCTCCCAAGATTTCATAATCATCCTTTAAAATATTTTTGAGATTCAACCTCATAAAAGCAGCATCGTCTACTATTAGAACACTTTTCATGAATTCAGTTCCTCCTTATATAATGTTTGTTGTTGCTTGTGAATATTTATACATTATTTTCTATTTTTCTTATTAGAAAAGGGAAATACCCTAGTATAATAACGGTAAAACTTTACGTTAAATTAAGAGGTCATCTCTTTTATAAGAAGTAACTTTAACCTCTCCAGTATCCGTAAAAAACCTCATTGTTCTACCAAAATTTTCACCGGTATCTTCTGCAATAATTTTGATTTTTTCTTTTTGCAAAATTTCTTTAGCAGCTGCAGCATTTCTCTGGCCAATATTCATGACAGAATTATCATCACCAAAGCTAAACATTTTAGCTCCACCAACTAACTTAGCAATTATATTTCTTCTTTTGGCTCCCATTTCAACCATTTTATCAATTAAATTTGGAATCCCAGTATCAGCATATTTGGCAATATCTGTTTTTCCATTGCTTTCAGGTAGCATAAAGTGAATTAAACCACTAACTTTTGTATATTTATCATATAATGCTAAACCGATGCACGAACCTAATCCTAATGTAACTAAAACCTGAGGTGGTTGTGCAATCTCATATTCAGCCATTTTTATTCGGATCTCATTATCACTCATCATTATCAAAGCCTAATGAGTTTAAGATAATAGATAGTGATTCGATCTGTGGAATGAAGAAAAAATAACCGTCAATTTTCCGTTCACCATCCATGAATTCTGTCTCGATTAACAGTACGTTCTCTCCCGTACTACTGGCAGAAATCATTGTTGAACTTAAAATAGCACCTGCCATATCATAAGAAAAACCGGGTACAGATTGAGTCATATTTAAATCTGTCATATCACCTATTGATTTTAAATAAGAACCACTTAAAATATTTCCTAATTCTTTTAAAAGAGATTCTTCCATCTCACCAATTTCTTCCGGTTCTATTTGTTTATCCATTACAACTTCTACTAAATATTTAATCGTTGTAGAAGGAAAGATAAATAGAATTGTACCTGGGGCTTCTCCAGTCACTTTAAATAATATACCGGCTACATGGTCTTCTTCACTACCAGTAATTGTACTAACATCTTCTAAAGGAATTATTTCTATAGAAGGAACTTCAATATTAATTTCCCTATCCAATATTTTGGAAAAAGATGTAGCTGCATTTCCAGCTCCAATATTGCCTACTTCTTTCAAAGCATCTTGTTGTATACTGTTTAATCCAAAATTTGTATTATCCAAAACTATTCCTCCTGAATATTCATCTTAAAAATATAACTTTGTTAATATAGAATTAAAAAAACCTACAGCAATAAGCCATAGGCACCAAAATATTATATATATCAAATATAATATAATATCAATTTGGCAGCCTGACCGTCTTTTTTTAAGACTCTTTTAGCTTTGCGCCCCTCTATCACTAAAGGTTTGCCTTTTTCAAATAGATTTGTATATAATTTAGTTTTAAAATTAGAATGTGAGAAATGTTGTATCTTGATAATTGTAAATTATTATAAATATTAATAATCACTTATAAATATTACTAATTTTCCCTTAAATACTAGTCATTTCTATAAAAGCAAATTCATGATAAGTTACTTTAAAATGATAACGAATTATTTATGGGATGTCAAGAAAAAACCAAAAATAATATTTATTGTAGATTTAATCAAGTAAATTGCAATGTATTATCTTGTAGTGATGAAAAACACACATAATTTAGATTTTTCAACTTATGATTATACATATTTGACATAAATTTCTTATCTCCTCTTATTTTTTTATTTTTTTTAATACTGATAATAAATATTTTAAAATTATCATTTTACTATATTTATATTTAAACAGAGAAGGCTATCCTAAATTTAATTTGAAGGATAGCCTTATACTGCATTTATAAGTTAAATTCATTTATATTATTGGATAGATCATCTGCCATTTCGGCTAATTCTTTAGCTGCATTTACTATTTCTTCTGTTGAAGCTATCTGTTCTTCACTTGAAGCAGCAACTTCTTGCGCATTACTTGCTGCACTTTTACTTACCTGTTCAATTTGTTCGATTGCTTCTTCAACTTGTTTACTGTTTTTGTTCATTTCTTTAATTGAATCTCTTAATTTTATTATCGCTTGATTGGAACTTTGAGAAGTTTCATTAATCATACTGAATATTTCACCAGAGTTTTCAATTGTTTCTACTCCTTCATCAACTACTTCTTCTGTTTTATCCATTTTCTCTACTGCAGTATCAACATCATCCTGAATCTCATTTATCAATTCTGAAATCTGTTCAGTTGCATTAGCTGATTCTTCAGCAAGTTCTCTAATTTCATCTGCAACAACACTAAAACCACGGCCTGCTTCTCCTGCTCTTGCTGCTTCAATTGCTGCATTTAAAGCAAGTAGATTAGTTTGAGCTGCGATGTCATTAATAAGATTAACAATTTCTCCAATTTCATTTGAAGATTCACCAAGTGAATCCATTGTATTTGCTACTTCTTTATAATAATCTTTAACTTGGTTTATCTTATTAACTGATTCTTTAATAGACTGATTACCTTTGTCAATATTATTCATTACTTCCTGTTCTTGCTCTTCTAGATCAACTGATTTATCTTTAGCTTTTTCAAGTCGATCAATTAAGTCTTTAATGTTTTCTGATGTTTCTTCTACTTGGGCAGTCTGTTCTTCAGCCCCAGAAGCTACATCTTCAATTGCATTTCCTACATGTTCTGCAGATTTTGTTACTTCATCTCCAGAAGCAGAAAGTTCTTCACTAGAAGCCGATAAATTATTTGAAACTTCAGCAACTCGCCCGATTAATTCTCGTAGACTTTCTTTCATGTTATTTAAAGAATTAGCAAGTTCACCAATCTCATCATCACTGTTATTATCTAAACTATCAACTGCTAAATCTCCGTCTGCAATTTTTTCAGCAAAGCTTTTTGCTTTTCTAAGTGGTTTGACTACACTTCTAGTAGTTAGATAAATAACTATTGAAGCAATAATGATTGCAATTGCAATTGCTAATATAGTTTTATTTCGAAAACTATTTAAAGGTGCCTGATATTCACTAGTCGGAAGTGCAGTAACTATTAAGTAATCTTTATATGGTTCATAGGTTTGCAGTAATTCCTGACCATTAAAGTTATTTACCATTTCACCTTCTTGTTCTTCTATTATGGTTTTACCCCAGCTATATTCGTTAATATTTGAACCGATTAAACTTTCATCAGGGTGACTGATTATATTACCATCTTTATTAGTAATATAGACATAACCGTTTTCACCATAATTAATATTTTGAGCAACTCTAGTAATGTTAATTTTATCTAAAAGAGCTTGTAGTTGCTTGGGTTGAACTCCAATTTGCACAATTCCAGTTGCCCCATCGCGGGCTACACCAACATATTTGAATAAGGAACCATCAGTACCTCTCTCTTGAGGAGGCTGTGAAAGTTGGAAGTCTTCATTTTCTAACCCTTCTAAAAATGGTCGGGTCTGCTCACTTTCATGAAAATCAAATCCTATAAAATCATCAACAGTAGACCATTGAATTACTCCGTTTTTATCTGTGACGTGTATTTCAGGTACTCCAAGACTTTTTACTAGACTATCAACTTTATTTTGAAGTAAAAAGTTTGGTGTTTCAACTAAAATCTGATTTATAGATTCAGTTACCATAATGAGGTACTTATCAATTGCATCTTCAGTCAGCTCAGCATTTTCTTGTCTATCCTCAATTGTATTTTTTATTTCAGCAATCTGAATATCAGATTCTTTCTCGATAGAATTCATTACATAATTTTGCTGAGAATTATATCCTATAAAACCTATTACCGCCATTCCAATTATTAACACCAGTAAAGTTGGTACTAAAAATTTAGTAGTAATACTATTAAAATTAAATATCTTATTATCCAATTATAACAACTCCTTATCCTATTGAGAATATTATTTTAAATTTGATTGATTTAACTTTTTTGATCAATAAATTTTGCCTCATATTTTTCTTGAGCAAGATACCCCTTTCTGCTTTTTGTTTTTTTATTAAGTTCAGTAATGTTTTTCTGGATCTTATTTTTTTCATCATTTAAATTTTTATTGTTTTCTTTTTCTAACTGCTGTATTTTTTCCAGTAGTTTTTTTAACTCAATAAATATTTCTTTGGGATTATCTTGTTTTTCTAAATATTTTTCAATACTAGAAAGTTCATTTATATCCTGAATTATTTTTTGCTTTGCACTTATTATTTCATTAAGCTTATCTATATTCTTTTCTTTAATTGCATCTTTTTGTTGTTTTGTTAACTCATAATATTTTTTATAATAATCATATAAATCCAATAAGTTCACTTCCCTGCTATAATTTTTATATAACATAAAATAATTCAGTATATTATTAAATGATGATGATAATTCTTATAATAAGATGCTAAATATTACTTTATGACCCGTAATTGGGCTATTAGATAACTTTATACACTTTAAATCAAATATTTATTATTCTATTAGTTTGATTATAAAGACAAAAATAATTCAATTTATTTTTACCAAATTGAATTATTTTAATTCGATTAGACTCTAATATCTATATTATTACCTCTATTTGGACCTGCTGCATTTTGAACTGCCTGACTTGTTTCTTTCATTCCTTCTATAAGTTTACTTACTGTAGCTCCATCTTGATTTAAAGATTTCTGCATAGCAGACATATTCACTGCATGTTGAACACTTGCAATTTGATTTTGCATAGCTGAACTAATATCCATATCATCACTCTCCCTTCTTTGATATAATAATATTATCAATCATTATTTAAAAAATCAAAAATTATTTTATCCTCAGCTTTAATAACTCTATCAGAACCTGAACCTGTTAGTTCAACTGTAACTTTTCCAATTCCAAAAGTTTCATTTACCTTCTGCTGTATCTCACCACTCAGCTCAGTCAGGTTGTATTCCCCGGGTTCGACCTTCACAGTCTCATTCTCACCATTATGATTTATATAAAAGATATTATTGCTTTCGTCCACTCTGATTGGTCTCTTGATCGGGTCGATTCCTGCTTCGCTTTTGGCTTTAGCGTTCCTGGGATTCTCGTATATGTAGTTTTTGTTTTTTAAATTTTTGTTTCTTCTGACTATATTTTGCTTCTCATTTTGCACAGACTTATACTTAGGATTGCTCTGGTTCAAGTATTCTCTACTATATGTGCTTACAGGGTTTATTTCATCTATTCCAGGCATTGTTTTCACCCCTAATCTTTATTCAAGTAACTCTAAATATTCAAGCTACTCCATTACTAGTAACTGATGTATCTTATTCAACCTTTTCAAGTAAATCATTATTTATATTTATCAATTTATCTAGATAGTCAATCATCTCATACTCAATTTTATCCGCCATTTTCTGGTAGTTCTCGTTGCTCATTTCTTTCAATATCTTTGTTAGAAGTAGGTTCAATTCTTCAAAAACATCTTCATTCTCATGTTCCTCATCTTCATATAACAATGAAAACACTTTAGAGAGGACTCCTATATACCACTTTATCCCATCAAGGCATTTCTCGAAGTATTCGTGGGCTTTTGCTATCTCCTTATCACGTAATAACTTCGTAGTATCCTCAAAACCTTTTCTTAACTTAGGAAGATACTCCTTTGCCTCTAGCATAGTTTCTTTAATTAGCACATCCGTTTTTTTAGTATTAATCGCTATTTTTTCCGTGTCTTCAACAGAAAAGACATTTTCTAGCATATAATCTATA
>CAJXKY010000057.1 GCA_913055675.1 uncultured Halanaerobiales bacterium | reverse complement strand
AACATTGTAGCAATCAGACCTCTAAAAGATGGTGTAATTGCAGATTTTGAAGTAACTGAATTGATGTTAAAACACTTCATTTCTAAAGTTGTAAAAAGAAGGTTTTTATTTAAACCTACCATAATGATCTGTATACCAGAAGGTATTACAGGGGTAGAAAAGCGGGCAGTAATGGAAGCAGCTTCACAGGTTGGGTCAAAAGACACATATTTAATTGAAGAACCTCTAGCAGCTGCTATTGGAGCCGGACTACCGGTTGAAGATCCAAGTGGTAGTATGGTTATAGATATTGGTGGTGGAACCACTGAAATAGCTGTAATTTCGATGGGCGGAATAGTTGTAAGTGAATCACTTAGGATTGGTGGAGATAAATTCGATGAAGCCTTGGCCCGTTATGTAAGAGATAAATATAATATGGTTATAGGTGAAAAGACAGCCGAAGAGATCAAAATGGAAATTGGTTCTGCCTGGATCGAGGGTGAAAGTCAAGAGCATGAAGTAAGAGGTAGAGATTTAATGACAGGTATGCCTAAAAATCTCACCATTTCTTCACACGAGACAGTAGATGCATTTAAAGAAAATATTACTACGATAGTAGAAAGTGTTCGACATGTATTAGAACAAACCCCACCTGAACTTTCCTCTGATATTATGGACCGAGGAATAATTTTAACTGGTGGAGGTTCATTATTACACGGTATGGATACCCTATTATCAAAAGAAACACAGATTCCAGTTGCTTCAGCAGATTCTCCATTATCTTGTGTAGCAGAAGGAACAGGTATGGCCCTAGAAGAGATTGATAGATTAAAAGAAGTATTAACTTCCAGTGAGATGCTGAAGTAGAAAATAAATGGAAGGGATTTGATAATTTGAATAGATATCTAAAAACTTTGGTAATTTTATTGTTATTATTAACAATTTTTAATATATCAGTTATGGCAGAAAAACCGCCAATTATGATGGTCGATGACATTAAAGCTGGCCAACAAGGCTATGCCAAAACTGTCTTTAAAGGCACAAAGGTAGAGGAATTCCCGATTGAAATTATTGATATTATAGAAGACCAAAACCTTGATACTGATATGATATTAATTAAGGCATCTGGTGAAAAGATTGAAAAGTCTGGAGGAGTAGCCTCCGGAATGAGCGGTAGTCCTGTCTATATAAATGATAAGCTTATTGGTGCGATTAGTTATAAGTGGCAAGAAGCCGATCATCGCTTTGCCCTAGTTACCCCAATTATAAAAATGCTTAATTTGAAAAAAGGCACCCAAGATGTTTCATTTTATAAAAGTTTGAAAGCAGCCAATACACCGATTATGATTGGTGGTTTAACAGGTAGATCATTTGACCGTTTAAAAAATAGTCTAGATATTGAAAATAGCAGATTTATAAGTACTTCAAGTACTAGCCAGCAATCAGTTGAAAACCCTAATTTAGAAGCTGGTAGTGCATTGGCTATCCAATTGGTAAGAGGAGATGTAAGTGTTGCTTCTATAGGAACTGTTACTCTAGTAGATAATAATGAAGTATATGCCTTTGGACATCCGTTTATGAATAAAGGGAAGAGTAATTTCTTAATGAGTAAGGCATATATAAATGCGATAATTCCAAGCCGATCTCAACCTTTTAAAATTGGAAGCCCAATGGATAAACTACTTGGAGTTATTGAAAATGATAGAAATGCTGGTGTTTATGGAAAAATAAATAAATTTCCTAATATAATACCTTTAACTGTAAAGGTGGAAGATAAAAACTTAGGAGTCACAAAGGAAGTAAGGACCCAGATCATTAATGATGAAAAACTTTTAGGTGAACTTGGTAGTAGTATAATATTACAAACCATTGATAGTTCTCTTGATAGAATTGGCTATGGTACTTCTAATGTTAGTATAGAAATTATGGGTTCTAATTTACCTGATGGTAAAGTTGTAAGGAAAAATATGTATTATAGTAATAATGATATTGCTGTTTCCACTTTATCTGATTATTACAGGATGATGGATTTAATTACTAAAAATCCTTTTAAAGAAATAAATATTTTTGATATTAAAGTTAATATTGAAACAACTAAGTCTCATGATGTGGCTTTAATTCAAGAAGCTGAAGTTTTGAATGAAAAAATATATCCTGGTAGTAAGTTGAAATTAAATGTAGTATTTAGACCTTATCGTTCAGAGGCAATTAGTAGAGAAGTTACAATAGATATTCCAAAAGATATTAATACTGGTCGAGCTACGCTGGCTATTAGTGGAGGCTACAGTGGGTTACCTAACCAGCGAGAACCACAAGATGATTCTGGTAATGATGTCAATCAAGCTGTAATTGAAGGATATAAAAGTTTTGATCAAATGTTAACAGATTATGTGGAGGCACCAATGAACAACGAGTTGGTACTTCAAATTTATCCTTCCTTTATTCCAAGAAATCAAATAAATAAAGATCCTGATAATATTGAAGAGGACACAGAAGAATCTGAGCAAGAAGCTCCTGAAGAAGAGGAAGCTATTACTCCCGAAAAACCAGAAGAAAAACCAGAGATCAAAAAACATGTTTATACAGATTTTGTATTAGAAGGTACCTTAACACTTGATTTTGAGGTGAAAAATATCCCAGAGGACAACGAAGAAAAAAATATGACAGAAGATAGAAAACAATAAAAGTCATTTTAACTTTCCCTGGAAAGCTGGAGGATAAATATGGATTATAGAAATATTTTAATAATGACTTTAATTATATTGATCCTAGCTGCGGGATATTTCTTTTATAAAGATGTAGAATTAGATCCTCAAAATACTATTGTCAGTTATATAGAAGAACAAAGTGGATTAAATATTAATTATTCATCAGCTGAATTATGGCCTCTTAATGAAATCACCATTGAGAACCTTAATTTAGTTGGTGATAATTTTATACTTAAGGTACCAAAAGTTAATATTGGGTATTCTATCTTTGCTTTTTTTAATGAAACTACTCAGGTTGGTAAAATAATCAAATATATTAATCTCGATAGTCCTGAACTTGTTTATAATAATTCGGGGAGTGCAGGTGAAACTTCTGGTTTAGATTTTACTCAGCTAAAGAATAGGTTATTTAAAGAAGTTGATGATTTATATATTAATATTAAAAATGGTCTTATTGATTTTAATAATCAACCTGAAGGAAATTATGTATTGAGCTCTCTAGATACAGAAATTAAAGTCAGAAGTGAAAAACAAAATATTGCTTTAGATATTAAAAAAGGGTTTAAACTGCAAGGTACAGTGCTTGCTGGAGTTAACTTAGAGGACTATTCCACTAATAACTTTAAGATTTCTGCTGAATTAAATAATAATAATTGGGATTTTTATTTAAAAAATGACAGTGTTAATTTGTCGAAATTTGAAGAGTTATTAGACAAGTATGGTTATAATGAAATAAGTGATTATCAAATTAATAATTTAAAGGGCAATCTAAAAATTGACCTCCATCTCAAGGGGGAAAAAGAAAATATAGTAAGTTATAAATCAAATATAGATTTATTTAATGCTAGTCTTGACTTTAAATTAAAAGATAAAACTGATTATGAGAAACTAAATATTAAAGAAGCTAATTTACACTTAGACTCAACAAAGCAAAAATTATATTTAAATAATATTGATTTTAATATCAATAATAATATTAATTTTGACTTTCAAGGCATTTATGATCTAAGTAATCAAAACTATAGTGGTGAGCTTAATAGTAATAATATTAGAATAGATAATGATTATATTAATCGTTTTTTAACAAAAGAAATTAATTATGATTTTTCTACTGAAGGTCATTTTCATGTTAATCTAGATGGAAATTTAGATCATATAAATATAATATCTGAATTATTTATAGATAACCTGATAATAAGTGGTTATCAATTTGGTGAAATTAATGCAACTGTAAGATATTTAGATGGAAGTGTTTATCTTGATAATTTAAATTCAAAGACTATTAACGGCGGTATTTTAAATATTAATGGTTTATATAATATTTCTGAAAATCAATACCAACTTGATGTTCAAGGGGAAGGTATTAGACCATTATATTACTATGATAAATTAAATAAAGAAAACATTTTAAACAATACAAATTATGATTTAGAGAGTTTTATTAAAGGTAAAGTAAACTTTGAATTTACAACTACCGGTTCAGGTAATATCCGAGAAAACATTGCTAAGGGTAGTTTTAATTTTGCTCCTGACCGAGTAAATACTTTAAGAGAAAATGGAATAAGAGAAATTAGTTCAAATTTTATTTATGAAAACGATAAGGTTTTTATAAATGAAGGTAATATAATAATTAATGGCAGTAATATGAATTTGTTTGGTGAATTGAACTTAAAAGAGAATAATATTTATGTTAAACTGAGAGGAGAAGATATAGATTTATCTTGTCTTGATCATAATTTTGATTTTAAAATAGCAGATCAAAATAAAGTTAGTATAGATACTTTGATTCAGGGTAACTTTACCGATCCTTTTGTTAAAGGTAGTATAGAAAGTAAGAGGTTAAGTTATGAAGACTATAATGTAAGTGATTTATCAATTAATTTTACTTATCAAGAAAGAAAATTAGGTATTGAAGATTTAAGTTTCATGTTTGATAGACAGCGTTTTGATATCAAAGGTGATTTAAACTTAAATGAAAACTTCGAATTAGCGAAATCTAAATTAGACTTATCGGTTTCAACTGGATTTATAAATTATCATAAAGTGAAAAAATATATAGATTTTGATCTTCCCATCGAGGGTAAAGTGAAACCCGAAATCAGATTATATGGTAATCTAAATAAACTCCAAGCAGAAGGGAACTTTGTTTCAGATGATAGCGAAATAAAAATAGGGTCACAAACTTTCGCATTTAATCATATTGAAGCTTTATTAAATTGGTCTTTCCCTACTAATGTGATCAAAATAGAAAATGGAGTTATTAGAAAAGAGGGCTTTAATTTAGTCTTAGATGGACAATATAGTGATGAGAATATGGATCTTAATTTCTCTGCTACTAATTTAGATCTTGATAATATTGATTATGTAACAAATGCAGCTGGAACTTTTAATTTGAATGGGAAAATTGCTGGTAATATTAACGATCCTAGTATTAGTTTGAACTTTATTTCCAACAATTTTAGATATAATAGGCTTTTGACAGATAATTTTACTGGGCAGATCAATTATAATAATGGTACAATAGAAGTAGAAGATATTAAAGTGAAAAACAATTCTTCTAATTATAATATCCGAGGTAAAGTTAGTAATGTTATGGAAGAACCTGATTTGGATTTGAAAGTGACTGCTGAGCGAGGTAATCTAAAAGAAATAATTACGCTTGCTGGTTATGATTTTTCATATGATTTAGATTATAATTTTAATGGTGAAGTTGAACTGAAAGGAAATCTAAACAATCCGGAAGCTAATCTAGATGTATCAATAATAAATGATTTCAAAGAAATTATTGATATTCAGGGTGAAATTAGCGACCAGATAAATTTAGAATTAGTTGGAAGAAATTTTCCTATAAACTCGATAGATCTCCCCGATTCTTTTGATGAAGTGTTTAATTATAGTGGGAATTTGAGTTTAAAAGGCCAACTTACTGGTACTTTAAATAATTATAAATTAAACCTGAATACAAAGCTAGAAAAACCTGAAATTGAGGGCATTCATTTTGATGATATTCATGGTAATCTTAGTTATAGTAGTAATGGATTATTAAATATAACACAAAACTTATCCCAAAGTGATGAGCAATTCATTGAACTTAAAGGTACTATAAGAACCAATCAGAGATTTATTCAAGGAATGGAATTAGATATTAATAATTACAACCTTGAAACCATTGCTTCTATAAATAAAAATATAAGAAATTTGGCAGGTAATATAGATGGTAACTTAAGTCTCAATGGACAATTCGATTCGTTTGAATTAGATGGTCAGTTGTCTTTAGATATTCCAGAAATATCTATCGAAAACATAGAACCTATCAACAATGTAAAAGGGGTAGTAACCTTTGATGAAGAAAAAATTTCGGTATCAAATATTAATGGTAAATATGGTGAAGGAAATTTCAGTTTAAATGGTAATATTAATTATATGAACCTGGAAAATTTCTGGGAACTACGATTAAAAGGAAATGATTTTTCTTTTAATTATGGTTCGTTTAATGGCAAATATAATCCTGATATAAGAATATTAAATGAATTCAAAAAGCCACTAATTTTTGGTGATTTGAATATTCATGACTTTATAGTAGGAAGTGAATTAAATTGGCCTACTGATGAGAATAGTAATAATAATGAAGCATTTTTTGAACCTCAATTAAAATTGACTTTGATTCCAGGTAATAATGTATATTTTAGAGATGAAAATGTGGATATTCAAGTGGAAGGGGGTAGACTAAAGCTTAATTATCTTGAACAGGAACTGAATTTCATTGGAGAATTAAATAGTAATCAAGGATCAATTGATTACTATAATAATAAATTTATTGTTGATAATGTTACTGCTACCTTTGAACAATATGGAGATAATATTCCACTTATCCATCTTGTAGGTAGAACTACAACTAGTGGGAATAGGATTTTCATTTATGTAGATGGTCCTGGGGATAATTTAAATATTAGTTTTGGTTCTGAACCAGAACTTCCAGAGGATAGAATAATCTCCTTATTAACTAGAAGAGGTGGACTTGGTAGTATTACTTCAGAAGAAGATACTCAGGCTAATAGATTAATTGTATCAGAATTGTTTAGATATATATCTGAAAGATTTCAACTAAATTTAATTCAGCCACTAGAAAGAACATTGGCTACTGATCTTGACTTAGATCGTTTTGAAATTGATACTTATTCTTTAGCAGGAGAGAGGGAAGTAACTGTTTATTTAGGCAAAGATATTACAGAGAAATTTTATTTGCAGTATACGGGTACTTTTTCTCCAGAAATAAGAGAAAGTGAGTTCACCTTTGAATATGATATTAACAAATATCTTAATTTAGAAGGTGGATGGTATGGAGAAGATGATTATAGATTCTTATTAGAAACTACAATTGAATTCTAGCTTAAGGAGGAAAAAAATGAAGAAAAGATATATTGTTTTTTTAACAGTGTTTTTAGTAATGTTTATTGTGTCCGGGCAGTTAGCTGCTCAATCAGAAGATCAAGTGATAAAAGCTATAGAAATTTCAGGTAATGAGCATGTGATGAAAAACGAAATAATGTCAGAAGTGAAAATAGAAGTAGGCGATCAATTCGATAGTGATCAGATTAAAAAAGATATGCAGTCTATATATGATTTAGGATATTTCCAGGATATAACAGTTAATTTCCAAAATTATGAAGGCGGACTAAAAGTGATATTCAATGTAGTGGAAAATCCAGTCATCCAGGATATAAAAATAGAGGGTATGGAAGTTTATGAAAAGCCCCGAGTTTTAGAATGGTTGGGAGTCAGCAAAGGTAATATTCTTAATGTGGAACAATTAAACAGTGGTTTAGAGAATGTGATTAAAAATTACCAGGATAATGGATATATAATTGTAAATTATTCTGATGTCAATATAACTGAAGAAGGTGTTCTAAACATAGGAATAGATTTAGGACATATAAATAGCATCAAACTAAGTGGTAATGAAAAAACTAAAGATTATGTTATTTTTAGGGAAATAGATCTTGAAGAAGGTCAGGTTTTAAATATTAATGATGTAAGAACTGCTTCTCGTAGAATTTATCGTTTAAATTATTTTAATGATATAAATCCAGAGCTCAATAGAATTGGCGAAGATAATAATGAAGTAGATATTGTATTTAATTTAGATGAAAAGAAAACAGGCAATTTTAACTTTGGTGGTGGATATAGTTCTAGAGATGGTTGGTTTGGATTTGTTAAAATAAATGAATCTAATCTTGGAGGCAATGGGCAGACTGTAGGTTTTAATTATCAGTTTGGTAAAAACAACTATTATACACTGAATTTCCAAGAACCATATTTATATGGTACCGAAACTTCTTTTGGGATAAATCTTTATGATAGAAAAAGAAATGTTGAAGAAGATGGAGAATTAGTTTATACCACTGATACTACCGGAGGTAATGTTTCCTTTGGCCACGATATTTATAATGATTGGCGTGGATCTATAAGATATAAATTAGAAAATGTAAAAACTGATTATGCTGATGATACAGTTCAGGATACAGAGGATAGTTTACGAAGTATGACTTTAACTTTAAGTAAAGATACTACCAATTATCCAACTAATCCTACCTCAGGTAGAAACGATCGGTTATCAATTGAACATGCTGGTAATTTTCTGGGGGGAGATGCGGATTTCACAAAATATGATTTTGATTTAAGAAGATATTATCCCGGTTTTAAAGGAGAACAAGCCTGGGCATTACGTCTAAAGGGAGGTACTTCTACCGGTAATCTGCCTGAGTATGAAAAATATAGTTTAGGTGGTTCTGATAGCCTAAGAGGTTATAAGTTAAATAGCTTCCGAGGGGAACAAACTATACTTACCCAAATTGAGTATAGGATACCATTTATGGATAACTTAACCGGTGTTATTTTTGTTGATGGCGGTCAGACCTGGAATCAGGATGAAGAGATGAAACTAGATAACCTAAATTATGGTAAAGGTTTAGGAATTAGAGTGAATACTCCTGTTGGACAGATTAGATTAGACTATGGTTGGGATGATGAACAGAAAGGTACTGCTCACTTTAGTCTAGGTAATACATTTTAAGTAATAGGGAAAGGAGTAATATATTTTGAAAGATAAAAAGAAATTAATTCTAGTAATATCAATAGCGGTTGTTTTAATTAGCAGCCTATTACTCCTCTTCAATTACATTAATTTAAAAGAAGAAGAGAATAGTTTAAAGGGTAAGATAGGATATGTTAATATCCAGCAAGTCTTTAATAGCCATCCTTTAAAAAAGGATGCAGAAGATGAATTGAATAAACTAGCTCAGGATATGCAGTTAGAATTAGAAAACAAGTTAGAAGATGTGCCAAAAGAAGAACATCAAAAGATGATAAATGATTATCAACAAAGACTATCGAAAAAAGAAAAAGAATTAGTTAATAATATAGTAGATAAAATAGAACAAACTATCCACGATATTGCGCAAGATAAAGAGATGAAGGTAGTAATTGAAGAACAGGATGTAGTAAAAGGTGGTCAAGATATAACACAACTTGTAATGCAGAGAATTGAAAATAAATAAAATTAATGGGAGGAGGGTTTGATTATGTTCAGAGAGATTATAGGAGGTTTACTAGTAGTATTGATTTTAATTACAGGATTTTTCTCTTATATCATTCTCTTTGATGTAAAAGAAATCAAATCCCCTTCCTTAACAATCAATAAACATCAGTATCAAACTGAACCAGAGTTTCAGACCAGTGGATATAAAGAAAAATTTACAGGGCCTTTTAAAAATTCAATTGAAGAACAAAAAAAATGGATTGAGAGACAAGAAAATATAAATGAAGAATATGAAGTTATATTAGGAGCCGCTGTATACAATCAAGAACTTTTATATATTGATGAGTATAATAATGATATTGAAGCCAAGAATGAAGAATTAAATAAAGATTTTCAAAATTATGAGCAAGAAATTAATATATTAACAGAAAGAAAAATAGATTATTATAGTTCAATGGTTCGCTATGAAAAAGAGAAGTCTTTTGAAAATTTACAGTCTAAATATTATAAAGAACTACAAGAAGTTAAAACCCAGATTCAAAAAGATAGAAGCAACGAGCTATTGAATTACAGATTGAAAATAAGAACACTCGATTTATCTGAAGCAAAAGAACAAGAATACCTTGAAAAAATAGAAGAAATTCAAACAGCTAGAAAAAATAAAATCAATAATAAAGTTACAGCAATTTATTATACTCTAAGAGTAGAAAACAATAAATTGAAGAATGTGATGGAAGAAAAAATTGCTAATTTAACTGATAGATTCGAAGCAGAGAAAGAAGAATTAATTGCTAAAAATAATCAGGAAGTCAAAAATATTTATTCGGTATATCAACAAAATAGATATTCTGCTTTAGAACAAAAAATACAAAAAGTGGAAGAAAATATAACTGAAGATAAAAAAGACCTTTTAAATAAAAGAAATAATCTTATCGAGATAGCAAAAATTGATTTAGAAAAATTAAAAAATAGATATAATGTTTCAAACGGGGAGAGAAATTAAATGTATAAAAAGGTTTCGATTGTTCTTATACTTATTATTATTGCATTAATATCATATTATAATTTTTATACTACAGAACCTAAAGTTGGAGTTATTAATATGAACCGACTACTTAAAGAAAGTAAGAGAGCTCAACAGCTTCAAGCTAATCTCCAAAAAACAGGTCAAGAACTAGAGAAAAAATATGAGAGCTCAAATCAAAGTAATAATTCTTCTTCACAGCAGGAAAACCAAATCTATGCTGAATTTGCTCAAAACAAACAGGAAATCGAACAAAAGTTGAATAATGAAATTAATACCGTGATAGAAGAAATAAACAGTAATAATCAGTATTCTGTAATCCTTTATAAAAACAAAGTTTATTTTGGAGGACAAGATATAACCAGCCGTGTTATTAATCAATTAGATCAGAAATATACTGAGGCTGATGAAAATGAATCAGAATAATAAAAAGAAGTATACGATTAAAGAAATAATTAAAAAGATTGATGGGGTTTATGACGGAAAACTTCCCTTAGACCATCAAATTAGTGGGGTAAGCAGTATAGAAAATAATACTCCCAATAAAGTTACTTTTGCCGAGAACAAAAAATTCGTAAAAAAAGCAGCAGAACAAGCTGATGGGCTTGTTTTGATTAATAAAAATTTTGGTGAGACTGATATTAAAAATCCTTTGAAAGTAGAAGATACTAGATTTAGTTATGTAAAAGTTGCCAAACTATTTGCTCCTATTCCATATTATAAACCGGGTATTAATGACAGAGCTATAATAGAAGATTCTGTTAGTTTAGGAGATAATGTTTCGATTCATAGTAATACATATATAGGTGAAAATTCCAAGCTTGGAGATAATGTTGTAATTGCTCCTGGGGTTAAGATAGCAGAAAATACTAAAATTGGAGCCAATACTGTTCTTCATCCCAATGTTGTAATAGAAAGAGACTGTAAGTTAGGAAGTAATGTGATTGTAGAAGCCGGAACTGTAATTGGTTCTGAAGGTTATGGTTATATTACCAGAGAAGGTAAACATTATCATATACCTCAACTTGGAAATGTAATAGTAGAGGATAATGTAGAAATTGGAGCAAGTGTTACAATTGATCGAGGAACCCAGTCCGCTACAATGATAGGTGAGGGAACAAAAATTGACAATCAAGTCCAAGTCGGTCATAATGTAAAGATAGGTAAGTACTGTTTATTAGTTGGGCAAGTTGGTATTGGCGGTAGTACTGTATTAGGTCACAATGTAATTGTTGCCGGCCAATCTGGAATTTCTGATCATGTACAATTAGGTAACAATGTTAAGGTTGGAGCAGGCAGTATAGTAACTTCTGATATTACTGCTGATTCCTTTTATCTGGGCAATCCGGCCCAAGATAGGATGAAGGAGTTAAAAATAAGAGTCCTTAGAAAAAAGTTACCCGAATATTGGAAAGAAATCAAAAATTTAAAGAAAAGTTAGAAATTTATAAATTGAATTTATATTTTTAACTCACCATTTATTTTAGAATTTTCAGAGGGGATGAGAAATTTTGGATGTACATACCCGTAGTCAGAATACAATTAAAAAGAAAGTAACCATAAAGGGTATTGGGCTTCATTCCGGGAATAGTGTAAAATTGAATTTTATTCCCGCTCCACCCAATACGGGTATTATATTTAAGAGAATAGATCTTGAAGATCAACCTCAAATAAAAGCAGAGGTAGCCAATGTGACTTCTACAAAGAGGTCAACTACCATAGGAATTAGAGATGTAAAAGTAAAGACGATCGAACATCTCATGGCAGCTTTGAGAGCTTTTGATATTGATAATATTTTAATAGAGATTGACAGTGATGAATTACCTGCTCTAGATGGTAGTGCGATAAAGTATGTAGAAGTATTGAGGAAAGCGGGTTTAAAATCGCAAGATGGTAATAAGGATATTATAAAAATAAAGAATAACCTTTTTATCAAGAGTGAAAATACATATCTTGGTATTTTCCCAGCAGATAAATTCAAGATTAATTATTTATTGAAATATGAGCATCCAAAAATAGGAACAGAGTATTTAGAATATACATTTGATAAAAAAAGTTTTATAGAAGAAATAATGCCGGCCCGAACTTTTGGTTTTGCTGAAGAAATTGAAGAATTAAAAAGAAATGGATTGGCATTAGGGGGAAGTTTAGATAACGCAATTTTATTAAAAGACGATAAAGTAGTAAACAAATTGCGCTTTAAAGATGAGTTTGTTAGGCATAAAGTATTAGATTTAGTTGGAGATTTGTATTTGAATGGACCGATCATTGGAGAAATTATAGCAATTAGATCTGGTCATAAAGATAATCATAAAATAAATCAAATAATAAAAAAAAGAGGTACATAATTTTTTAATGGGGTGTGTAATATGTATGATATTGAAGATATTTTAGAAATTCTTCCACATAGGTATCCGTTTCTATTAGTAGATAGGGTAGTTGAACTTGAGGAAGGAAAGAGAGTAGTTGCGTTGAAGAACGTTACGTATAATGAAAACTTTTTTCAGGGGCATTATCCTGAAAAACCTATAATGCCCGGAGTTTTAATTATAGAAGCTTT
>CAJXKY010000056.1 GCA_913055675.1 uncultured Halanaerobiales bacterium | reverse complement strand
CAACCGGCTCATAACCGGTTAGTCCTAGGTTCGAATCCTAGTAGGCCCACCAAAGAAATTAAACCTTGTTCATTAAACTGGACAAGGTTTTTTTAATTTTTATAAAAATTATTATATTGAGGTGATAAAATGATTAATTTACAACAAATTGTTTCAACTATGTCTAAGTTAGCATCTCACAGTGAAGCTCTTGAATGGGATAATGTTGGACTCCAAGTGGGAGATTATAATAATGAGATTAAAAAGATACTTGTAGCATTAGACATTAATGAACAAATAATTGAAGAAGCTATTGAAAAGAATGCTGATCTAGTAATTACACATCACCCTTTAATTTTTAATGGTATTGATAATATTCATACTCAAACTTCTAAAGGTCGAACAATATTCAAGGCAATTAAAAATGGTATCGCTATTTATTCTGCCCATACCAATATGGATATAGCTCAAGGGGGATTGAATGATTTTTTTGCTGATAAGCTCAATATATTAAATACAGAATTACTATCTAAAGAAAATGAAATAGGTTTATATAAATTAGCTGTTTATACCCCTTTTGATAGTGTTGAGGAGGTAAAAGAAGCTCTATTTAATAAAGGAGCAGGGGAAATAGGTAATTATAGTAAAACTTCATTTTCTATAAAAGGGGAAGGGACATTTTTACCTGGTGATGATACTGATCCTCATATAGGAAAAAATGGAGAGTTAGAAAAAGTTGATGAGATAAAAATTGAAACTGTTGTGCCTGAAAATAAAGTTGATAATGTAATTAGAGGTATGCTTAAGGTACATCCTTATGAAGAAGTGGCCTATGACGTATATAAACTTCCATATCAATCAGAATATAACGGTTTAGGAAGAATTGGTGAGCTTGAAAATCCTATTTCTTTAAAAGATTATTGTAAGACTATAAAAAATAAATTAAATATAGAAAAACTTAAAGTCAGAGGTAATATGGAAGATAAAATAAAGAAAGTTGCAATTTGTACTGGAGCAGGTGCTGATTTTATAAGTTTAGCAAATGCTAAAGGTGCAGATCTTTATATAACTGGAGATGTAAAGTATCATGAGGCACAACTAGCTGAAGCTTTAGATTTGAATTTGGTGGATGCTGGACACTATGAAACTGAGATAATCTTTAAAGAGTTAATAGGTAATTATCTTTTAGAAGCTAAAGAAGAAAACAATTTGGAATTTGAACTTTTAATATCAAATAATAATACTAATCCTTGGAGTTATCTCTAAGGATTAGCATATAATTTGACAACCATATAAAATAATGTTACTATGAATATTGAATCATGATTCAGAAAGGAAGTTTATTATGATTACCGACAAAAAAGAATTAATTCGAGAAGCAGCAGTGAAGGTTATTGCACGAGAAGGCTTTTACAATACGAAGACATCCAAAATTGCAGAAGAAGCTGGAGTAGCTGTGGGCACAATTTATAACTATTTTCAATCCAAAGATGAAATATTGGAATATATCTTTGAAGTTGAATTTGAAAAGAGGATTAATTATCTAAAAAAGTTAGATAGAAAGGATTTATCTATTTATGAAAAGTTGACTATGTTTATTGAAAAACATTTTCAAGAAATCAAAAACAATTTAGATACCGCTCAGATATTAGTTAGGGAGAAAGAATTTCCTAAAACTAGTGATTTTTCCTCTATTTTAAGTTATTTGAATGAGATTCCTTCTTTATTAGAATCTATGTTAGAAGAAGCAAAAGAAAAAGGAGAAATAAGGGAACAGAATCCGACTATCACTGCTGGTTTAATATTCGGTGCCCTGCAGGGAGTAGTAGAAAAATCATTGAGAACAAATAATTTAGAGTTATTAGATAGTGCTGAGGAAGAAGTTATAAACTTTTTTAAAAAGGGAATATAAAAAATTTGCTTTATAATGAATGAAGAATCATTCATTATAACTATTGCTAACAAATGAGGAGAATAAATATGAAAAAAATTAATGACTTTGTTCTTAAAAAACCTGTAATAACTTTATTAATCTTACTTGCAATAACCACATATTTCGGTTATGAAATATATGATAAAGCAAGGATAGAAACTAATTTAGATAAGTATATGCCTGAGAGTCATCCTGCATTTGAAAAAAGTGACCATTATGAAGAACTTTTTGGTATAGCTGATTCAGTAGTGGTTGCTATTGAAGATGAAAAAGAAATATATAATAAGGAAACACTTCAACAGATTGTAGAAATTAGTAATAAGTTAGCTGAATTGAATGAAATCGAAAATGATAGTGTGAAGAGTTTAGCCACTTCTGAAAATATTACTGCTTCTGATTTTGGACTTGAAATAAATCTATTTTTATCTGAAATACCTGAAAAAACTAGTCAATTAAATGCATTAAAACAAAAAGTTAATAACAATAATATGATATCAGGTAGATTGGTATCTGAAAATAATAAAGTGGCTTTAGTTCAGGCTGAATTAATTGATGGTGGAGTAGATAGAATAGAATTATACCAGGAAATTCAAGATATGCTCAGTAATATAGAAGGCTCTACCGAAATTTATGTAGCAGGGCAGCCTGTAATTGAAGGCACATTGGCAAA
Organism: uncultured Halanaerobiales bacterium; assembly: GCA_913055675.1. GTDB lineage: Bacteria > Bacillota > Halanaerobiia > Halanaerobiales > M55B127 > M55B127. The sequence continues at coordinate 10,254 of CAJXKY010000056.1, read as the reverse complement.
TTTAATGCCTGAAGACATGAAAATTATGATTCCATTGGTAATCTTAATTATATTTATAGTATTATTACTGACTTTTAGAAGTATAAAAAGTACTATTCTTACTTTAAGTGTTGTATTATTCAGTACTATTTGGGCTTTTGGTTTGATGTCTGCACTTGGTATTCCCATATACGCTGTGTCAACTATGATTCCGGTTATGTTAATTGCTTTAGGTGTTGCTGATGGTATTCATCTGTTAAGTCATTTAAAGGATAAAATGTTTGCAAATCCCGATATTGGTACTAGTGAAGCAATTACTGATATGATCAAAAACATGTGGAAACCAGTAGTAATGACTTCTATCACTACCGCAGTTGGTTTTATATCTTTATTAACTTCTGAAGTTTATCCTGTTAAGTATTTTGGCTTATTCACGGCCTTTGGTGTAATGGCAGCAATGATTTTTTCATTAATTTTCATACCAGCAGGTCTGAAAATATTTAGTTTACCAAAAGTTAAAAGGAATAATAAAAATAAAGAAGTAAAAAGTGAAAACAATAAGTTTTTTAAATTTGCGGATTGGGTATTACTTCATAAAAAGAAAATAATTTTAATTTCAATAATAATTTTTGTCCTGGGAGTGATTGGGGCACAAAATCTTTGGATTAATTCAAGTTTTTTAAGTAAATTCAAGGAAGATCAAGAAATAATAATTGCAAATAATTTCATCAATGAACATTTTGGGGGAACAACAAATTTAAATGTTATTATTAAATCTGAAAATAATGATGCACTTAAAAACCCGAAATATTTAAATGATATCTGGCAGCTACAAAATGAGTTAGAAGAAATGGAAGAAGTAGGAGCAAGTTTTGCAATAACAGATTTTCTTAGAAGGATAAATAAGGTAATGAATGAGAACCAAGAACAATATAATAGAATACCTGAAACCAGGGAATTAACTGCTCAATATCTATTACTTTATTCTATGTCAGGTGATCCTGAAGATCTAAATAGAGTAATTGATTATGATTATAGAAGAGCAAATTTACAAGTGAATTTAAAAGATGATGATGCCCGTTTAATTACAAGTGTTATTGATAAAATAGAAAATTATCAACAGAAGACTTCCTTATCAGAGCTAGAAATTGATTTTGCTGGTTCAGCATATACTAATAGAGTTTTTGCCAATCTTATACTAGAAGGTCAAATAAAAAGTCTATTATTATCAGTTCTAATTGTGATTGTATTATTAGGTTTCTTATTCAAAAGTACTCTAGCTGGTCTGTTTGGTAGTTTACCAATAATAATAACAGTTGTAATCAACTTTGGAATAATGGGATATCTAAATATAGCTTTAAATACTACTACTGCATTAATTTCTAGTATAGCTGTGGGGATGGGAATAGATTACTCAATTCACCTTCTATCAAAGTACAAGCATTACGGCAATCAGGGACTTTCCCCTAAAATAGTAGCAAGAAAGACAATGAAACATGCTGGTAAGGCAATAGTATTTAATGCATTAGTTGTTATTACGGGTTTTATGGTATTAATATTTTCAAGTTTCCTACCAAATAGAGAGTTAGGGTATCTTGTTTCATTATCATTATTTAGTAGTTTTGTTCTCACCCTTACTCTTGTTGTTGGTTTACTCGATAAATACAAACCGGATTTCATTTTCAAAAACAAGAATAAAAATAATGTTTAAATAATTAATACTTGGGAGGTAATTAAAGTGAGAAAGAATATTTTATTAATCAGTTTTATGACTTTAATAATAATGTTAACCGGTTTTACTGTAGATACATTGGCTGAGGATTTAAATGGAAGAGAAATAATGGAAAAAGTATATAATAGAGAAACCGGAGAAGATAGGGAAGCTGAAATGAACATGATATTGGTAAATAAATTTGATGATGAACGAGAAAGAGTTTTAAAACAATTTAACCGTGACTTTGGTGAAGTTGAGAAAAAAATTATGTTCTTTACCGCTCCTCAAGATATTAGAGGTACATCTTTTATGAACTGGTCATATGAAGATGAGAGAGGAGATAGTCAGTGGATATATTTACCAGCTTTAAGAAAGATAAAAAGAATTTCTGCTGAGAACAAAAGTGATTATTTCATGGGCTCAGATTTCACTTATGATGATCTTGGAGAAAGAAAATTAGAGGAAGACAATCATAAACTAATTGGTAATGAAAAAATTAATGGAGAGGAATGTTATATAGTTGAAAATATTCCTAAAGAAGAAGATTATATGTATTCGAAAACAATTACGTGGGTAAGTAAAGATAAATGGATAGGATTGAAAAAAGAATTTTATGATAATGATGGAAAACTTTTAAAAACATTAACTGTAAAAGATTATAAAAAAATTGATGGTATTGTAACAATAATTCACAGTGAAATGTATAATAAACAAAAAGACCATAAAACCATATTAAAATTAGATGAAGTTGAATATAATACCGGTATTTCAGAAGATAAATTTACCGAAAGACAAATGAAAATGGGAATTTAAATATCATTAATCCTAGAAAGGAAGGATAGAAATGAAAACTTTAAATAAAAAACTTCTAATTATAACATTCAGTTTACTTTTTGTTTTCATTACTGCAGCATTTTCAATTCAAAGTAATGCTGCTTACGTATCAAATTCACTTACTAGCCGTTATGTTTATGATATTGAAAATGGAGAAGAATACAAATTTCCATTAATCTATGAATTGAATTATGAAAAGAAATTTAATAAAAATGATATATATGGAGAGATTAATATAAACCCTATTTTTGAGTATGGTTTGGAAACTGAATCAGAAAATTTTAAATTCAAAGAAGCATATATAGACTTTTATTTTCCTGATTTTGATTTAAGAGCAGGAAAGCAAAAATTAACCTGGGGAAAAAGTGATGGAATAGTTGTAACAAATATAGTTAATCCAAGAGATTATACTGTACATCCTGTTGTTGAATATTCCGATCAATTTGAGGGGGTTAATGCTCTTAAATTAAACTTATATCCTAAAAATAATAACTTAGAATTCGTTTGGATACCAGAGTTTAAAAGTGCAACGATGAATAAAAATATTTTATTAAATAAGATACCTGATAATTTTAGAAAGGATGATTCTAAAAAAGAAATTAAGCCTGAATTTGAAAATAGTGAATTATTTATAAGATATTCTTCTATAGGACAAAAACTTGATTATGAATTAATGGCATCTTATAGTTGGGATGATGAACCTACTTTGCATAAAAATTTTCAAGAAATGACTGTTGTACCCCAACATCATAGATTAACAACTGTAGGTGGGAGTATTAGTACAATGAAAGGTCCTTATGTATTTAGGGGAGAAGGAGCATATGTCTCAGGGGATCATTTTAATTTGAAAGATCCACAATTTCAGATAAGTGATTATCCAGAAGGAGTAATCGAAAAGGATGTTACAAAATGGTTAGTAGGGATGGATTATAATTATGAAGGTTATCTATTAAGTTTACAATTTATGCAGGAAACGATATTAGATTATAAAGAAGAAATATTACAAGATGAATTCAGTAATCAAATGACATTTTTAATACAAAAAGATTTTATGCGATCAAAACTCAATACTGAAATTAACTTCCACTATAATCTAAATGATGAAGTATTAATGGCTAAACCTACAATAAATTATGATTATTCAGATACAATAAACTTGAAAACTGGAGCAAATTTAAACCTAGAAGGAGAAACATTTAAAGAAGATGTAATTTATTTTCAAACAGAATATTTATTCTAACTAGTTAAATTATAAGGGAGTAGCTTCAACTTTATAAGGGCTACTCCTTTTTTAATAATAAAAACATACATATAAAAGAAGAAGGAAGTGTTAATATGGAGGATTATAAAAATAAAAGATTTTATCGCAATTTAATTCAGTTGATATTTTTTGTAATATTTATATTTTTGGCTTTCACCGGTAGAACACAACTTTGGTTAGGTATTTTTAGCATTGGTTTGTTGATTTCTATTATATGGGGGAGGTTCTATTGTGGCTGGATTTGTCCAATTAATTCTGTTATAAAATTCAAAAATTGGATTTATAATAAGCTGAATCTTAAAGTAGGGAAAACGCCAAATTTTTTAAAACACTATTGGTTTCGCTGGTTTATATTAATATTTTTAATATTTACTATGATAATAAGTCGTCGTAATGACATCCAACTTAATATCTTACTTTATTTTTTAATAGCTGGATTTATATTTTCATTATTTTTTGATGAAGAACTGTGGCATAAATACTTATGCCCATATGGAGCTTTATTAAGTTTAACAGATAAAACAAATAACAAAAAAATGGTGATTGACCAACAAAAGTGTGAAACTTGTGGTCTTTGTATGCAGGTATGTCCAAATAATATAATTTCGATTTCTAATGAACAAAAGTTTATTGAAAATGAAGAGTGTCTTTACTGCTACAAATGCCAAGATGTTTGTAAGGCAGATGCAATCTCTTATAAAACTGTAAAATAAAGGGAGCAGTACTTTCTGTAAAGCTTGACTAAAGTCAAAATGATTGCTATACTATTAAATGCTAAAGTAAAATAAGAGTAGCACAGGTAATCGTGTTAGAGTTATCTCTAACGAGGAAAGTCCGGGCTTTACAGGGTAGGATGCTGGGTAATCCCCAGTGGAGGAGACTCCCAGGAAAGTGCCACAGAAAATATACCGCCATCTTATGGTAAGGGTGAAAAGGTGAGGTAAAAGCTCACCAATATTCAGGTAACTGGATAGTTTGGTAAACCCCGTCCAAAGTAAGTCCAAATAGGGAGAAGATAAGGTGACCCGCTTTTTCTCCGGGTTGGACGCTTGAGGTAACAAGTAATTGTTACCCTAGATAGATGATTATCTGATACAGAACCCGGCTTACAGTGCTGCTCTTATATTACAAACATATGTTTTATTTTTTTGTCTATAAATTGAAAATAGCATGAAATTATGTTAAAATATACAACAGAATGAAGTTTTAGGAGGTTGTAATATGGCCGGACATTCTAAATGGGCTAATATTAAACATAGAAAGAAAAAACAGGATAAGAAAAAAGCAAAATTATTCTCTAAATTGACTAGAAAGATAACAGTAGCTGCCAGAGAAGGTGGCGGAGATCCAGAAATGAATGCTGATTTAGCTTTTGCTATTGATAAGGCTAAAGATAATGATATGCCGAAGGAAAATATAGAGAAGGCAATAAAAAGAGGTACTGGAGAATTAGAAGGTGTAGATTATAAACAGTTTAAATATGAGGGCTATGGTCCCGGTGGTGTAGCACTTTATTTTGATATTATGAGTGATAATAGAAATAGAACTGCTTCTGAGCTTAGACATATTTTATCTGAACATGGTGGAAATTTAGGTGAAGACGGTTGTGTAGCTTGGATGTTTGAGAGAAAAGGACAGATAATAATTGATCTTAAATCTACTGACTTAGATGAAGAAGAAGTTATGATGGAAGCTATAGAGGCTGGAGCTGAAGATGTAGAGACTGAAGATGACACCATAACTGTTTATACTGAAACTAATGATTTTCAAGATGTTAAAGCTAAACTTAAGAAAAAAGGTTTTGAATTTGTAGAATCTGATTTAGCTATGGTTCCAAATAATACTATAAAAGTGGAAAAATCAGATGCAAAAAAATTGTTAAATCTCATGGAAGAACTTGAAGACCATGATGATATACAAGAGGTTTATTCCAATTTTGATATACCTGCAGATGTCATGGAACAAATAGAAAATGAGGAATAATGATAATTGATTACTCATTTAATGGCACTGGATTTTCAGTGTCATTTATTAATTTAGTCACATAATTTGGTTTTAATGAGGTGATTATTTGATTATACTAGGTATTGATCCTGGTTTAGCTACAACAGGTTATGGTGTAATAAAAAAGAAGGGGAATTCCTTTGAATTAATAGATTATAATACTATTACAACTAGTGCAGATGAAACTGATGTAGATAGGTTATCTAACTTATATGAAGCTTTGTTATTATTAATTGATAAGTATAAGCCTGGACAAATTGCTGTAGAAGAACTTTTCTTTAATAAAAATGTTAAAACAGCTATAAGAGTTGGCCAAGCAAGAGGAGTAATATTACTTGCAGGTTCACAACAAGGGATTGAAGTTGCAGAATATACTCCACTACAGGTAAAACAAGCAGTTGTTGGATATGGTAGAGCTTCTAAAGGACAAGTTCAGCAAATGGTAAAAGCTTTACTCAATTTATCAGAGATACCTAAACCTGATGATGCTGCTGATGCATTGGCGATTTCAATCTGTCATGGGCATAGTTATGCCAGTAAAGAAAAGTGGGGAGATCTTTTATGATAGGTCACTTAGAGGGAAAATTAATTTATAACAATGAGAGTAATATTATAATAGATGTTAATGGAGTTGGGTATCAAGTTGAAGTTCCCGGTATTTATAATAAAAAAGATCTCAATAAAAAATTAGAATTATTTATACATACATATATTCGGGAGGATGCCTTAGATTTATATGGATTTGAAACTATTGAAGAGAAAAAATTATTCAAAACACTTCTTTCAGTTTCTAGAGTTGGTCCGAAGGCTGCAATGAACGTTTTATCTTCATTATCATATGAACGATTTATAAATGCAATATTATCTGAAAATGTTTCTGTTTTAAAAGAAGTCTCAGGGATCGGCCCTAAAACAGCCCAAAGATTAATTTTAGAGTTAAAAAGTAAAATTGAAGACATGTTACCCGAATTACAAATTGATAAAGGTAAATCTATGGATAAATATGATGAAGACTTATATGAAGCACTAACACAACTAGGATATAGTAAAAGAGAAGTTGATAAGGCTATTGAAAATTTGGAATTTGATACTGAATTAAAGTTAGAAGATAAAATTAAAGAAGTATTAAGTTATCTGGGGAGGGAAAAATAATAAATGGAAGATTCTGATAGAATCGTTTCCCCTACCAGGAAATTTGAAGAGGATCAATTCGATAAAAATCTAAGACCTGAGAAATTAAAATATTATGTTGGTCAGAAAAAAACAAAAGAAAAGCTTAGTATATTTATTGAAGCTGCAAAACAAAGAGGAGAAGCCCTAGATCATGTGCTTTTATATGGACCGCCTGGTTTAGGTAAGACTACATTGGCAACTATAATAGCTAATGAATTAAACGTAAATATTCATAAAACTTCAGGTCCTGCGATTGAAAGGCCGGGAGACCTTGCTTCAATATTAACAAATTTACAGGATAATGATGTATTATTTATAGATGAGATACATAGACTTAATATGATGGTAGAAGAGGTTTTGTACCCGGCACTAGAAGACTATTGTTTGGATATTATAATTGGAAAGGGGCCTAGTGCAAGATCTGTACGTTTGGATTTAAATCAGTTTACAATGGTAGGTGCAACAACTAGAGCAGGGTTGATTAGTTCTCCATTAAGAGATCGATTTGGAGTTATTAATAGACTTGAATTTTATGATGATAAAGAATTAACTAAAATTGTAAAAAGGTCTGCAAGAATTTTAGATATTGAAATACACGATGATGGTGCTATTGAAATTGCCAAGAGATCGCGCGGTACACCAAGAATAAGTAACAGATTGTTAAAAAGAGTTAGAGATTTTGCTGAGGTCAAGGCTGAAGGTATAATTTCTGCTGAAGTAGTTGATAAAGCACTTAAACTACTTGAAATTGATGAAAAAGGTCTTGATAGCATAGACCACAAATTATTAAAGATTATCATAGAAAAATTTGATGGTGGACCTGTAGGTTTAAATACTCTTGCAGCAGCTATCAGTGAAGAAACAGAAACGATTGAAGATGTTTATGAGCCATATTTACTACAGATGGGATTTTTAGAAAGAACCCCTCGTGGAAGAGTTGCTACTTCAGCTGCTTATAGACACTTAAATATTAGTAAAAACAAAAATGAAGATTTATTTGATGGTAATGAATGATACAGGGGGACATTTCGATGAGAGTTGATGAATTTGATTATGATTTACCTGAAAGTCTAATTGCTCAACAGCCTATAGAAAATAGAGATGAGTCTCGGTTGATGTTATTAAATAAGGAAACTGGGGAGACTACTGATAGATATTTCAAGGAAATAGTTGAGTTATTAAACAAAGATGATATTTTAATATTAAATGATAGTAAAGTGATACCAGCTCGATTATATGGAGAAAAAGTTCCTACCGGTACAGAAATTGAAGTATTATTATTAAATAGGATAAATAAAAACACCTGGGAAGTATTAGTAAGACCGGGAAAAAGAGTGAAAAAAGGTGTGAAAGTTAAATTTGGAGATGGAGAATTGGTAGGTGAGGCAGTTGAATATACTGATTTTGGTGGAAGAATTATGGAATTTTCTTTTGAAGGTAATTTTGATGAGATATTGGATAAATTAGGCCAAATGCCTTTACCTCCCTATATTAAAAAAGATTTAGATGAACCGGAAAGATATCAGACAGTTTATGCTAAAAAAAGAGGCTCAGTAGCTGCTCCAACCGCTGGACTTCATTTCACTCCGGAATTAATGGAAGAAATAAAAAACAAAGGAGTGCAAATAAAGTATATAACCTTACATGTTGGTCTAGGTACTTTTCGGCCAGTAAAGACTGATAAAGTTGAGGAACATGATATGCATGCTGAATATATTGAAGTAGATGAAGAAATAGTAGAAACAATAAAACAAACTAAAGAGGGAAAAGGAAGAGTTATAGCAGTAGGAACAACAGTAACACGAGCTTTGGAAACAGCTGCTGAGACTGGTGAATTAAGTGAGTTCAAAGGCTGGACTGAAATATTTATATATCCTGGTTATGAGTTTAAAGTCATAGATGCTTTGATAACAAATTTCCATCTACCTAAATCTACTTTATTAATGATGATTTCTGCTTTAGCAGACAAAGAAAAAATATTTAATGCATATGAAAAAGCTATTGAAAAAGAATATAGATTTTACAGTTTAGGAGACGCTATGTTCATTTATTAGAAAGGGAGTAATTATTAATGAGTTTTAATTTTGACTTATTAAAAACAGATATAGATTCAAAAGCCAGAAAAGGACGAATTACAACTCCACATGGTGATATAAATACGCCAATATTTATGCCGGTGGGGACTCAGGCTACTGTTAAGGCAATGAGCTCAGATGAATTGGAAAATATTAATTCAGAGATAATCTTGGGTAATACTTATCATTTATATTTAAGACCAGGCCATAAGTTAATTAAAAAAGCTGGTGGTTTACATGATTTTATGAACTGGGATAAACCAATTTTGACCGATAGTGGTGGTTTTCAAGTATTTAGTCTTTCTGATTTACGTGAGATTAAAGAAGAGGGAGTATATTTTCAATCTCATTTAGATGGTTCTAAACATTTCATTTCTCCTGAAAAATCAATTGAAATTCAGAATGCTTTAGGGGCAGATATTGTAATGGCATTTGATGAGTGTCCACCTCAACCTTCAAATTATGATTATGTGGAAAATTCTTTGGAAAGGACAATTAGATGGGCTGAACGTTCAAAAGCGGCTATGAATAATGATAAACAGGCTTTGTTTGGTATTATTCAGGGAGGTATATTTAAAGATTTAAGAGAAAAAAGTGTGCAGGAAATGACAGAAATTGGATTTCCTGGATATGCAATTGGTGGACTAAGTGTTGGTGAAGCCAAAAATGATATGTTAGAGACTTTAGACCACACTGTTCCATTAATGCCTGAAAATAAGCCGAGATATCTAATGGGGGTTGGCACACCTGAAGATTTAATTGAGGGAGTAATGAGAGGTGTAGATATGTTTGACTGTGTAATGCCTACAAGAATTGCGAGACACGGTTCTATCTATACTTCTAATGGTAGAATAACTATTAGAAATGCTACCTATAAAGAAGATTTTACTGCTCCAGATCATGATTGTGATTGTTATGTATGTCAGAATTACACCCGCGCTTATATTAGACATCTATTAAAAAGAAATGAAATTTTGGGTGTGCGGTTAACTACTTATCATAATCTTTACTTTTTTATTGATCTAATGCAGAGGATAAAAGATTCAATTGCAAATGATAATTTCTTATCATTTAGAGAAAAATTTTATAAAAAATATAAGTAATTCAATACTAATCTTTTATTTTAATTTTAAAAAATTGAAGGATATTTTATTTTTGTATTGAAATTATTTAGAGAGTAAAAAAATAAGGAGGTATAAATAATGCAATATGTT
>CAJXKY010000055.1 GCA_913055675.1 uncultured Halanaerobiales bacterium | reverse complement strand
ACTCCGATTAAGACCGGAATAACCCATAATAATCTTTTTATAATATATCCAAACATAATCAGACCTCCCAGCAAATTTAATTAAGGTAAAAAGCAGGAGGATATCCTCCTGCTTAATTTACATTCTTTTAGATTGTTAAAATATTAATCTATTTTTTATATACATTAGCATTTGGTGTGACAAGTGGAATAATTACCGGATTACCAGGTTTTAAGTCCTGAACACTATTGTTCATTACATAAATTTGATTTATGTGTGCAACAGGAACGAGCACTTTCTCATCACCAATGGTTTTTCTTAATACTTTACTGTACATTTCTTCGCGTACTGATTGGGATGAATTTGTGCGAGCTTTTTCTAACCATTCATCTACCTGGTCATTTTCATAAAAAGATTTATTTAAAGAACCGTCTGATTTAAACCAGCGGTATAACCAGAATTCAGGATCAGGATCAGAAACAAAGCTTAACATATAAACACCAATTTCTCCAGCACCGAGTTTTTCCCACATTGCTCCAAATTCCATAACTTGTGCATTTGCCTTAAAGCCAGCATCTCTAAGTGAAGAGACTAATGCTTCTACTACTTTCACTCTTGAGCTATCAGAACTAGGTACATATATATCGATAGTAAAGTCTTCTTCTACAACACCTTCGTCTTTTAGTTCTTGTAGCTTTTCTTGTGCTTTAGAAGGATTAAATTCTACACTTTGTTCCTTTAGATATTCTTTTTCATCTGGCCACAGTGTAGGTGGTACGAAAGAATAAGCAGTTTCACCTTTTGGTCCGTAAATTTGTGGTGTAATTTGTTCGAGTGGGCTAGCCATTAAAAATGCTTTTCTGAACTCTACATTATTAAAGGGAGCCATTTTATCATTGAAGCCAAAGAAGTGAATTCCACCACCAGCTGCTTTTTTAACTTGGAAATTAGAATTTTCTTCGAAATTCTCTAATTGTCCAACATCTAAATTAACTGCGACATCAATTCCACCACTTCTAAGTTCCATTCCTTGGACAGAAGATTCAGGAATTGGTCTAATAACAACTTTATCTAGTTTAGGATCTTTCATCCAGTAAGATTCATTAGCTGTTAGTACAATTTTAGTATCAGGAACCCATTCTTCTAATTTAAAAGGGCCTGCACCAATAGGTTCACGAGAGAACTGATCTGCACCTATTTCTTGGACATAGTCTTTAGGAACTATGCCAAAGGTCATAGCTAACATAAAAGGTGAATAAGGTTCATCTAATTTGAATTTGATAGTATAGTCATCTACAACTTCAATTTGGTCAATTATAGTTACTTTACCTCTCAGACCAGAACCATTATCTGGATTTAAAATTCTTTCATAAGTAAATTTAACATCTTCAGCTGTTAGGGTTTCTCCATTATGAAATTCAATACCCTCTTGTAAATAAAAGTTGTATGTTTGCCCATCTTCGGAGATATCCCAATCTTTTGCAATCCCGGGTACAATTTTATTATTTTGCCCATACTCTACCAGTCCGTCATAAATAAGGCTATTAACTCTTTCATTAACTGAAATATCAGCAAAACCAGGATCCAGGCTGCTTACATCTGCTTCAAAACCAATCACCAAGGTTTGTTCATCTTCTTGTGCGAGAGTGGTTAAAGAAAATAGACTAACCAACATAATCATCATTAATATAATTGAATATAGTTTTTTATTCATTTACTTTCCTCCTATTGTAAGTTTAAGTTCTGTTATTTTTTATTCTATCAATAAAATCTGAAAAAATTGCTAACTGTTCAGGATGGTGTTCAAACATTATTTCAGGGTGCCATTGAATAGCCCATACATTATCATGTGCTTTACTTTCAAATCCTTCTAAAATACCATCTGGACTGAAAGCAGTAGCTTTTAAACCTTCACCTAGTTTATCAACTGCCTGGTGGTGAAAACTATTAACCCCAATTGTCTTATCTTTAAATATGTTACTTAAAATAGTATTTTCTTCAATAGATACCGTGTGTAGTTTCTTATATTTTGGCAGATCACCAGCAAAATGCCGCCACTGAGTCTCTAGTTCCTGTTCAATATCGCGGTGTAAGGTTCCACCGAAATATGCATTCATGAGTTGTAACCCTCGACAGATACCTAAAATAGGTTTGTTTTTAGAGAGGGCAAGCTCGATTAGTTTAAGTTCTTGCTGATCTCTAACAGGATCTACAAATTTAATATTTTTGTAAGCATATTCAGTATAATTTTCGGGATCTACATCAGCTCCACCTGTAAGGACGATACCGTCAACTGTATCTATTAGTTCCTCCATTAATTCTTGATCCTCATAATTTTCTCTAATTTGAGGTGAGACTATTGGAAGACCTCCACCTTTGAGTACACCATTTACATAATTTTGGGAAACCATTCCATAATCAAAAGTACTTAATAATTCAAAGTTTTTACCTAATTTATGTCCCTTTCTTAAAAAAGAAGAGACTAAAATTCTAGGACGCATTTAATTTCACCTTTCCTCTCATCTTGGGACTTAACAATTATGCTTAATAAATAATATATTTATTTAATAAAACATGAGTTATTTAATCATGATACTACTATTATAACAGGAATCTACTATTCAGGCAAACAAATCTAGGATTTGGTTTTTCAATATAATTAATAATAAAGGAGGAAATTTATAAATATTCAAGAATACATAAATAGAATATTATTATATAAAATAGGGGGATTAAGATGTCTAAAATTATTGATGGTAAAAAAATAGCCAAAAATATTAGAATGGAACTAAAAGATGAGATTAACAAATTAAAAGAAGAGGGTAGAGCACCCGGTTTAACTGTAGTGATGGTTGGTAATAATCCTGCTTCTGAAACTTATGTTAGCATGAAAGAAAAAGCAGCAGAGGAAATAGGAATCAATTCTAGATTGCTCAAAAAAGATGAAGATATAAGTGAAAAAGAATTATTAGACCTAATTGATGAATTAAACAATGACCCAGCAGTGGATGGTATATTAGTTCAATTACCCCTTCCCGAACATATTGATGAGAAAAAGGTTATTGAATCTATCGTGCCTGATAAAGATGTAGATGGTTTTCATCCAATAAATACAGGTAGATTATTTAGTGGGCAAGAAGATTCTTTAAGGTATGAAGCATGTACACCTTTAGGTATTATAAGAATGTTGGAAAGAGAAGGAATTGAAATAGACGGTAAAAACGCTACCATTGTAGGTAGAAGTAATATTGTAGGTAAACCAATTGCACATCTATTATTAGAAAGACATGCTACTGTTACAATCTGTCATTCCCATACAAACGACCTAAAAGCAGAAACCAAAAGAGCAGATATAGTTGTGGCTGCCGTAGGAAGAGCAGAAATGGTTACAGGTGATATGATAAAAGAAGGTGCAGTAGTAATAGATGTCGGTATTAATCGGATAGACGGTGAACTACTTGGTGATGTTGAATTTGAAAGTGCTAAAGAAATAGCTTCACGAATAACTCCCGTACCAGGTGGTGTAGGCCCAATGACAATAGCAATGCTCATGGAAAATACTGTTAAGGCCAGAAAGTACCATGGAGCATAATATAGACAGTATCTATTCTGTTTCACAGATTAGCAGTTATATAGAAGCATTGTTTAGTACTGATAAAGTACTACAAGATCTTTGGGTTAAGGGAGAAGTCTCTAATCTATATAAGGCAAACTCCGGCCATATGTATTTTACGATTAAAGATGAAAATGCCCAGTTAAAGACAGTTATGTTCAGACACAAAAGCCATAAACTAGATTTTGAGCTAGAAGATGGAATGGAAATAGCTGTCCACGGCTATATTAATATATATAAGGTAAGGGGAGAATATCAGCTATACGCTGATGAAATTATTCCAGAAGGCAGAGGTTCTCTCTATGAAGCCTTTGAAAAATTAAAAAAAGAGTTAAAAGAAGAGGGTCTTTTCGAGGAAGATAAGAAACAAAAGATACCTCTGATTCCTAAAAAGATTGGAATTGTTACTTCCCCAACTGGAGCGGCAATTCGAGATATGATTTCAGTTGTTGATAGAAGGTTTGAACATGTTTCAATTTTAATTATACCCTCTCTTGTTCAGGGGGATAAAGCCTCTGGTCAACTTGTAGAGGGTATTGAATATTTAAATAAACGGGATGATATTGATTTAATTATTGTCAGCCGTGGTGGAGGTTCTATAGAAGATCTCTGGCCCTTTAATGAAGAAAAGGTTGCACGGGCAATTTATGCTTCACAAATACCAGTGATTAGTGGAGTCGGTCATGAGACCGACTTTACAATTGCTGATTTTGTTGCGGATTTAAGGGCACCTACTCCTTCTGCAGCCGCTGAACTAGCGATTGCAAATCGAGAAGAGATCGAAAATCAACTCGAAAATTTATCAAGACGGCTTCTTAATAATCAGAAATCAAGATTAAAAAGTGCTAAAGATCGTCTTGGTTCAATTGCTAATCGGCGGATCTTTAAAAAGCCAGAAGAAATGTTTATTGATAAAATGCAGCGTTTGGATGAATTCAGCCGAGAATTGAAATGGAATATGGAAAAATTATTGAATAAAAACAAGGAACGTTTTAAGATATTAAATAGTAAGATGGAAACTTTAAGTCCATTGAAAACCATTAAAAGGGGTTACAGTATTACCTATGACCAAGAGGGTAATCCAATTACTGATATTGGAGAAGTACAAAAAGGACAAGCAGTTAAAACAAATTTAAAAAACGGAATTTTTACTAGCAGCGTGCAAAAAATAGAAGAAGATGGTGGTTTAGATGAGTGATAAAAAGGATTTAACTTTTGAAAAAGCAATGGAAGAACTTGAAGAAATAGTAGAAGCATTAGAAGAAGGTGGACTACCTTTAGAAGAATCACTTGAGAAGTTCAGCCGGGGAATTGAACTCATTAAGTACTGTAACAAAAAATTAGGAGAAACTGAAAAGAAGATTGAAGTGTTAATCAAAGAAGATGATGAAATTAAAGATATTGTTTCTTTTGAAGATGAGTTCGGCCAATAAATATATAATTTGAGATGGAGGTTATGGAAATGGAAGTAATCAAGTCCTTAGAGAAGGACCGTAGTAATTTGATTAAAGCTATTCAGATGGTCCAAGAAGAATATGGATATATTTCCGATAAGTCGATTGAAAATATTTCTGAATACTTCGGGATTCCTACTGTAGAAGTAGAAGGGGTCTTAAGTTTTTATGCCCAGTTTAAAAGAACTGCACCGGGTGAGTATAAGATTGCAGTCTGTGACGGAACAGCCTGTCATATTAAAGGCTCTAGCCGGGTTAAAAACTGGTTAGTAGAAGATTTAGGTATTGATGATGGAGAAACTACTGAAGATGGGTTGTTTTCAATGGAAACAGTGGCCTGTTTAGGTTGTTGTAGTTTAGCTCCAGTTGTAAGTATCAATGGTAAAGTATATGGTAAGCTAGATCGCGAAAAGCTTTTAAAGATTATAGATGACTACCGGAATAGAGGTGAAAATTAGATGATAGAACGCATTAAAGTAGGTATGGCAAGCTGTGGAATTGCAGCCGGTGCTGATGAAGTAAAAGATTTTTTAGATCAAAAGCTAAAAGATCGTGAAGATATCGAGATATTAGAAGTAGGTTGTATTGGTCACTGTTATGCAGAACCGTTAGTAGAAGTTGAAACTGAAAGTGGATCAGTATTTTTTGAAAATGTAGAACCAACCGAAGAATATTTAGATAAAATCCTAGAGATTGATAAAGAGTCAACGATGTCTTTCCGTGATGAAAGAACAGGGCGTGAACACCTAAAGGTTACAAAACTTGCCGGCCGGATTGATCCAGTTTCTTTGCAAGAATACATAGAAAACGGTGGTTATGAAAGTTTAAAGAAAGTTGCAAAAATGTCACCGGATAAAATAGTCGAAGAAGTTAAAACTTCTGGCTTAAGAGGTCGAGGTGGTGGAGGCTTTCCGACTGGTCTGAAGTGGAGTTTTTTAGCTAGTAAAGAAGCTGATAAAAAGATTTTGATCTGTAATGCAGATGAAGGTGATCCAGGAGCATTTATGGATCGTTCTATGATGGAATCTGTACCACATCAGGTTATAGAGGGTATGTTGATTGCAGCACTTGCCACCGGATCTAATGAACTATTTATTTATGCCCGGGCAGAATACCCCTTGGCAGTTAAAAATATGAACATTGCAATTGAACAGGTTTATGACAGTGATATAAATGTATTTGATGGTGAAACCATCGATGTAACTGTTAAAGAAGGTGCAGGAGCCTTTGTTTGTGGAGAAGAAACTGCTATGATACATTCTTTAGAAGGTAACCGAGGTAATCCGCGTTATAGGCCTCCTTATCCTACTGATGAAGGATATAAAGGTCATCCGACCTTGATTAATAATGTAGAAACCTTTGCTAATGTTCCAATCATATTTGAAGAAGGTGGAGAAAAGTATGCCGAGTTAGGAACCGAAAATTCTAAAGGTACCAAGCTTTTTGCTTTAGCCGGTGACTTAAAATATGCTGGTTTAGTAGAAGTTCCAATGGGACTTACAATTGGTGAAGTAGTTTACGATATGGGGGGAGCCGAAAGAGGAGAAGTTAAGGCTGTCCAGATTGGTGGACCTTCTGGTGGTTGTATCCCAGCTAAACACTTTGATGTGCCAATAGATTATGATTCACTAGAATCGTTAGGAGCTATTATGGGTTCTGGTGGTTTGATTGTAATTGGCTCTGGCCGCTGTATGGTAGAAACAGCCCGCTATTTCTTAGAATTTACAACAAAAGAAAGCTGTGGGAAATGTACTTTTTGCCGGATTGGGACCAAAAGAATGTTAGAAACTTTAGAAAGAATAACTTCAGGAGAAGGAACTTTAGAAGATATCGACTTTTTAGAAGATCTAGGACCAAAGGTAATTGATGCCTCACTTTGTGGTTTGGGTCAAACTGCGCCTAATCCTGTGCTTTCTACTTTAAGATATTTCAAAGATGAATATCTAGCACATGTAGAAGATAAGCACTGTCCTGCTTTACAGTGTAATGATCTTGTCGATATTTATCTTGACCAAGAAATATGTATTGAATGTGGCCAGTGTATAAAAAACTGTCCTGTTGATGCAATTTCTGATGATTTTGTAGTTGATAATGAAACATGTACAAGATGTAATACCTGTATCGAAGTCTGTCCGGTTGATGCGATAAGCCGTGTTAAGAGGGGTGATACCAATGAGTAAAGTAAATATAAAAATAGATGGAAAAGAAATTGAAGCTAAAGAAGGTCAGACCATTTTGGAAGTTGCTGAAGAGAATGGAATAGAGATTCCAACTCTTTGTTACCATGAACAGCTTTCTCAAACTACATCCTGTTATTTATGTATGGTTAAAGATAAAAAGTCTGGTAACTATATCCCAAGCTGTTCATCTGATATAGCAGATGGAATGGATATAGAAGCCACAAGTGATGATATCTTTGAAATGAGAAAAACAACCTTAGATTTACTTTTATCTGAACACTCCGGGGACTGTGAAGCGCCCTGTACATTGGCCTGTCCGGCTGGTATTCAGATTGAAGAATATTTAAGGGCAGCTCGTAAAGGCGACTTTCTAGAGACTTTAAAGATTATAAAAGAAAAGCTTCCTTTACCAATGTCGATTGGTAGAATTTGTCCTAGATTTTGTGAAGAAGACTGCCGTCGCAATGTGATTGATGAGGAAGCGGTAAATATAAATGACGTGAAAAGATATGCAGCTGATTTACACTATGAAGACTATCTAGAAGAACTTCCAGAGTTAACTGATGAAAAGGTTGCTATTGTAGGAGCCGGCCCGGCCGGTTATACTGCAGCCTATTATCTAAGATTGAAAGGTATTAGATCTGATCTTTATGATAAGATGCCGGAACCTGGTGGAATGCTTCGTTATGGTATACCTGAATACAGGTTACCAAAAGATATCCTTGATACAGAATTAGCTCATTTTGATAAAATGGGTGGAATTGAAGTTAATTGTAACCAAGAGCTTGGTAAAGATATAGAGTTAGAACAATTAAAAAAGGATTATGATTCTGTTTTACTAGCGATCGGAAGTTGGAGTTCACGTTCAATGCATACAGAAGGTGAAGAACTGGCAGTTGGTGGTATAGATTACTTAGAAGATCTTGCTTTAAACGGCTGGTCAGGAAAAGATCCGGGTAAAACAATTATTATCGGAGGCGGTAATACAGCAATGGACTGTGCTAGAAGTGCAGTTCGTTTAACTGATGATTCGGTTAATGTTTTTTACCGCAGAACCGAATTACAAATGCCTGCTGATGATATTGAATTTGAAGAAGCTAAAGAAGAAGAAGTAAACTTTAAGTTTTTAACTCAGCCCGTTGAGTTAAGAGAAGAAAACGGTAAAAATATTTTAACCTGTATAAAAATGGAACTGGGAGAAAAGGATGCTTCCGGACGTAGAAAACCAATTCCGATTGATGGAAGTGAATTTGAAGTTGAAGCTGATACTGTGATTGCGGCAATTGGGCAGAATACTGAAGCACCAGAAGGGGTGCCAACCAATCGTTGGGATGATATAGAAGTTAATGAAGAAAATTACCATGTCCAAGACAATATATTTTCAGCTGGAGACTGTGTAACTGGACCTGCAACTGTTGTAGAAGCAATAGGAGCAGGACGTCAAACTGCTGAAAGTATTGCAGCCTACTTAGAAGGAAAAGAATATGAAAGAGATTATATTATTAATGTTTCTAGAGGCCATTGGCAGTCTTTAACAGAAGATGAATTAGTCTTAATCAATGAACCTGTTGAAAGAGAGCGCGCTCATTTAGAATATATTTCAGATGATAAAAGAATAAATACTTTTGCTGAAACTAATAAGACGTTAACTGAACAAGAAGTTATAGAAGAAGCTGAAAGATGTATTGAATGTAGCTGTTCATATAAAGAGGATTGTCAGCTTAAAGATTATTCTGAAGAATACAAAGCCCATCCTGAAGCAATGGTTGGGGAAAAAGTACTATTTGATTATGATATGAGACATCCTGAAATTATCAGAGATCCTGGTAAATGTGTCAGATGTGAAGCCTGTATTAAAGTATGCAAAGAAATAGTGAATGAATATTTATTAGAATTTAAAGATAGAGGATATTATACTAATGTAGGAACAGAATTTGGTAAACCGCTTCCGACCGATTGTACCGAATGTGGTGAATGTATTGATATCTGTCCGGTAGGAGCCTTAGACTGGAAAAGCACAAAAAGATAAATTTTATAAAAGAGAGATCGGGTATTAATTAATCCCGCTCTCTCTTATAGAAAAAAGGTGGTTAAAATGAAAGATTTAATCGAAAAAATAAAATCTGAAAAAGAAACTATCGATCAATTAATAGCTGATAAGATTGATGAAATTCGAAAAAATTCTGATTCATCATTAAATACAATAATCGATTCAATGGAATATTCCTTAAAAGCAGGCGGTAAAAGAATTAGACCTATTTTAACGGTAAGAGTTGCTCAAATGCTAAACGGAGATTTAAGGGCTGCTTCCAATGTAGGGTTAGCGGTAGAGTTTATTCATACTTATTCCCTAATCCATGATGATCTACCTGCAATGGATGATGATGATTACCGCAGGGGACAATTAAGTAACCATAAGGTATTTGGTGAAGGAATAGCAGTACTGTCTGGAGATGCCCTCTTAACTCAAGCTTTTGAAATGCTTACAGAACTTGATTTAAATTTTGAAGATAAACTAAATATAATTAACCTGGTATCTAAAAATGTTGGTTTTAAAGGAATGGTCGGTGGTCAGTCTCTTGATCTTAAGTTTGAAGAAAAAAGGATTGACTTACCAACTCTTACTAAACTACATAGTTACAAGACAGGAGCTTTATTTAAAACAGCCATTTTGGGTGGAGCTTTTTGTGCTAAGCCTAGCACTGAACAAAAAAATGCTTTGGAAAAATATGCCGAACAGCTCGGTCTCTTATTTCAAATAACTGATGATATTTTAGATAAAACAGGTGACCAAAAAAAATTAGGTAAGGAAATAGGTAGTGATGAAAAATCAAATAAGAGTACATATATCTCTTTATTGGGTTTAGATGAGGCCAAAAAAGAGGCTGAATCAGTTGCAAAAGCTGCAAAAGAAGAATTAACTATCTTTAAAAACAATCAATTTTTAATAAATTTAATAGATTATATCCTAAATAGAGATAGTTAAATTGCAGGAGAACCTTACTTATGTTATAATTATTATGCTTTTAAAACTAGACAAGTATAATAAACATTATAATATTGATAATAAATATGTGTTTTATGTAATTATTGGTAGGGGGAAATATAAATGAGTAAATTGCTTGAACAAGTTTCAAATCCAGAGGATTTGAAGAACTTTTCTTATGAAGAATTGAATACATTATCATCCGAAATCAGAAACTTTCTATTGGAAACAATTTCAGAAACTGGTGGGCATTTAGCTTCAAATTTAGGAGTTGTAGAACTTACAGTCGCTTTACACTATCATTTAAACAGCCCAATTGATAAAATTGTTTGGGATGTTGGTCACCAAAGCTATACACATAAGATTTTAACAGGGAGAAAAGAACAGATGTCTACAATCCGTCAAAAAGATGGGTTGAGCGGCTATCTCAAGAAAAGTGAAAGTGATCACGATATAATTGAAGCTGGTCATACCAGTACTTCTATTTCATCTGGATTGGGGTTAGCTTTAGCACGTGATAAAAAAGAGAGAAAAGAAAGAATTTATTCAGTAATTGGAGATGGAGCTTTAACTGCTGGAATGGCTTTTGAAGCTCTGAATAATGTTGGTCATCTACAAGAAGACATGAATGTGGTCTTAAATGATAACGATATGTCAATTTCACCTAATGTTGGTGCTATTTCAAACTATCTCTCTAAGGTTAGAACAGATCCGGTTTTAACTAAATTAAAAGATGATATTGAATTTATATTAGAAAAAATACCAAAGATTGGTGGCGGAGTATCTAAATCTGTAGACCGTGTTAAAAAAGGATTAAAGTATGCTTTTATAATCGGTATCCTATTTGAAGAGTTTGGATTTACTTATTTAGGTCCAATTGATGGTCATAATATAGAAGATTTAGTTCATAATTTCAAAAAAGCAGATGAGATAGATGGACCAGTTTTAATTCATATTAATACCACTAAAGGAAAAGGATATAATTTGGCAGAAGAAAAACCAAGTGAATATCATGGGGTAAGTCCTTTTGATATCAGTAATGGTGAATCTAAAAGTTGCCGAACTTATAGGACATACAGCCAGGTGTTTGGACATACTGCTGTTGAAATTAGAAAAAGGTTAGGTAATGAAGTAGTTGGGATAACTGCTGCAATGGCTTCAGGAACTGGACTAGATATTTTCGAAAAAGAATATCCAGACGAGTTCTATGATGTCGGTATTGCCGAACAACACGCTGTTACCTTATCAGCCGGAATGGCACGCGGTGGTTTAAAACCACTTGTCTCGATTTATTCAACCTTTATGCAGAGAGCGTTTGATCAGGTTATTGAAGATGTTGCTTTACAAAAGTTACCTGTTTCACTCTTTTTAGATCGAGCCGGACTTGTTGGTGATGATGGTGAAACACATCACGGGGCTTTTGATTTAACCTATATGAGAATGGTACCAAATATGGTTGCCATGGCTCCACGTGATGAAAACATTTTACAGCATATGATATGGACTTCAGTTCAACATCCGGGACCCACTTCAGTTCGTTATCCACGCGGTGAGGGTTATGGAGTTTGTTTAGATGATGATTTAAAAGAACTCGAAATTGGAAAGGCAGAAAGCCTAACTGATTCTGGAGATATTTTACTCGTTGCTGTAGGTTCAATGGTTAATCCCTCACTAAGAGCGGCAGAAAATCTAAAGAAAATGGGAATTGAGGCAGAGGTTATCGATGCCCGTTTTATAAAACCACTTGATGAAAAATTATTTAAAGAAAAATTTATCGAATACGATAAAGTAGTAACCGTGGAAGAAAATGTATTAAATGGAGGATTTGGAAGCGGCATATTAGAATTTATAGAAAAAGAAAATATCAAGGGCACAGCTGTAAAAAGAATAGGTTTACCCGATGAATTTGTAACACATGGAACAATGGATGAATTAAGAGCTATGTATAATCTTAACTCCGATGGTATTACCCGTGTTACTGCAGACTTCTTTAAGGGGAATCTGGAGGGAGATTTATGGCATCCAAAGAACGCATAGATGTCCTCTTAAAAGAGAGAGAATACTTTCCTTCCCGTAATAAGGCACAGAGGGCTATCATGGCTGGAGAAATATATGTAGACCAACAAATGGTTGATAAACCTGGGACCAGGGTTGATATAGATTCTGAAATTGAAGTAAAAGGTGATTCTTTACCTTATGTAAGTCGTGGTGGATTGAAATTAGAAAAAGCATTTAAGATTTTTGATGTAAATCCTAAAGGGAAAAAAGCAATAGATATTGGTGCTTCGACAGGTGGATTTACAGACTGTCTTTTACAACATGGTTGCAATCAAGTTTATGCGGTTGATGTGGGCTATGGACAGTTAGCATGGAAGTTGAGAAAGGACAGCTGTGTTGAAGTTATTGAAAGGACCAATTTTAGATATATAACAGAAAAAGAGTTGCCTGTAAAGGCACCTCTGATTGTAACTGATGTTTCTTTTATATCCCTACGTTTAATTATCCCAAAAGCCCTTGAATTTTTAACTGAAAAGGGGAATATTATTGCTTTAATTAAGCCGCAGTTTGAAGCAGGCCGGGATAAGGTTGGTAAAAAAGGGATTATTAAGGATAAAAATATACATCAGGAAGTAATTACTAAATTAAGCCAATTTTTTGATGAACATAATCTAATCTTAAAAAATCTTGATTTTTCACCGATTACAGGTGCGTCTAGTAAAAATATCGAGTATTTAATTCATTTACAGAATGCTAAAGAATATAATAATGATCTTTTTGCTTGGGGAAAACAGATTGAAGAAGTTATTAAAAAAGCTCATCAAAAGCTTTAACTTTAAAGGGGATGAATAATATCAAAACCATTGGCCTTGTATTGAATACTGAAAAAGA
>CAJXKY010000054.1 GCA_913055675.1 uncultured Halanaerobiales bacterium | reverse complement strand
TGACTTCATATACTGTACATACAACAGCATAGATAGGACTTACACCTATTATCAGAATAATTTACGAAGCACGCCACCAAACAAAAAAACCAGCACTTATTCTGTGCTGGTTTTTTACTTGAAGATAAATTATTATTTATTTTCTCTTAGCATCATAACCTCTACCTTGAATTATATTGATAAGTTCATCAACATCTAGTTTCTTGGCATTGTATTCTATTACTACTTCTTCATCTCTTAAACTTACATTAACACTCTTAACACCCTCACTATTATCTAAAGCATCTTCAATATTATTAACACAGCTTTGAGATTCCATACCCATAACATCTAATTTGATTGTTTCAAACATATCCAACCCCTCCTTTAATACCTCCAATGGGTAATTTGAATAAAGAATACCATACTTTTTTGAAGAATATCAAATTATTCAATCAAATATGGTATCTTTTAATAATATCCTCTTCCGAACTATTATTTTAACCTTGGTTCGGATATTTTTTTCATAATATCAATTACTTTCTACACAAGTTATTCATAATCTTGCAAAGTCCAATAAACGAAAAAAGTGTCCTGACGGTCTCTTTCTGCTTCTACTTTATTTTATTGACATTAATAAGAATAGTTGTGTTCTCATAAATATTTTACCTTTTTCTTTTACAATTTTTTTATTAAACAAGTTTATGTTATACTTAAGTTAGTATAATTGGTAAATTTTTGTAAAAATTATATTTCTTATGACCACAGGAAGGGCAAAACATAAAGGAGCGGTTTATATGACTCAATGTAAATACTTTGAAGATTGTCCCGCTAATTGCAATTCTGATATAGGAAAGCCTATGGGCATAATAGAAGATTATCGTCGTACATATTGTAAGGGAGAACCTTCTAAATGTGCTAGGCGTAAATTGATTGAAGAAGTCGACAAGGAATCCCTTCCTTATGATCTTTACCCTTATCAGCATGAACGTGCTGAGCAAATCATTAATAATAATTGATGAAACTTACCTTCCTGTAGTCTTAAAAATTTTGAAAATTTATCTAGAGTTCTATTCTTCGAAACTAATTATACCTCTTCTCAAAACTTTAACTAAAACAACTCTTTCAACATTTATATGTGCAAAAGCCCCGGTTGCCCGGGGCTAATAGGAGAATATAGTAGTATTTTGGTTCTAGCATTGTTGGCGCTTTCCAAATGTTTTCTGGGGGGAAAACATTTGACCATTTGTTTCTTATCTATCCAAATCACTTTATATATTTATAATATTACTAAAATGTATGAAAAATATGTGAATATTATGTGATATTTTATAAATTATTGTAAAGGTATGTTAAAAAGCAAAAACAACCCGGATGCGGTATATCCGGTAGATTTTCTGGCTTGTATACTCCGGTTCCCAGCCCATCATGGTTTTCTTTCGCATACCTCTCACATATTTCATAATGATCATTGTGGGGATGGTGTGGAGATAAATTCCACTTTATGCCTTCTACATAACTAGAATCTTCCCCTATGTTTTTTTGGGTTAATCGGTATGCACCCTGGGTTTCAGTCTGGGCTAATCTTATTATCCTATTCCTATATGAAAGTCCGCCTGGATTTTGAATTCGGTCTGCTATCTCCTGGAATAAATGAATAACTGCTTCATCCCTGCTGATAGTTTTGTTTATTATACTAACAGTAGCTTTTTTATTTTCATCGGCTAATTTATCTAGCCTTTGAGTAATTTTTAAACCATCTTCCACTTTCGCTTCCAAATATATTCTTTAATATCTAATGCTTTTTCTTTATCATATTCGTTTTTAATCTTATGAAGGTTACTACTTCCCTTGTTTTTTATTATACCACTGTAGTGCTTTCAACTGCCCTGTTATTGCTATTTGTAATTGTGCTTTTGGAAGTTCTTTTAAGCTTTCCATTTTCATCCGAATGGTCAAATGCAATTTTTCTTATTTTATTTAGATACTTATTTAATATAATGTCATAGTCGGCTTCAGAGGAAACTATTTTCTTTAAATATAATTTCCTGTAATAATTTTGAATTTTTTCTGGTTTAGTTTGTTTCATTAGATATCTTCTTCTAATTCTTCAGTTAGTCTTTTACTATAAAGATCTTTTTCTTCTGTTTCACTATCTATTAGGTCTTTTTCCTTTTGTACATCCTCAATACCCCGCTCCTGCATGACTGTTTCGCGGGATTTAACTTTATTTGTAATTTCTTTTTCCTGGATTTCCATCTTTTCTTTATCATCTGAAGGTAACCCAGACCTAATATGAACTGCAGGTTTAAAGTCCATTGTTTCAAAACCTGTATCCAAATTATCAACTTCAGCCATTTTAAATAATTTTCTCACTATATTTTCTAAAGCTGACTTAATCAGATTAGCTTTTTCATTAGTTTTACCTATAAATGACTGATAGATTGTCCTTAAAGCAACTCCTGTTGGAACTCCTCCGGATCCAAAGTTATTTCCTCCTCTATTTAACTCTATATGAGGGACCTTTGTCACTATGCTTACTAAATCTAGATATTTATCTAAAGTGTCATGCAGTCCCTGAAAGTTTCCTGCTTCTATGGTGCCCAGTTTGGGGATTTTATCAGCCGATGCGGGTATTATATGCAGTTTGCCCGGCCCCGTTTCTATCTGCTGGGGTTCCCCGGTCTCGGGATCCAGCGGCTGATTTGCCCCTAGGAGGAATGTTTGCGTAAATGCTTCTTTATCAGAGGTATATACTAAATCAGTTATTGATTTGTTTAATGCATTTTGTAAGTCCTTGAGATCATCTGTAATATCCGATTCACTCCAGGCCCAATCATCTATTTTATTCTCGACCCATTCTACATTGATGAAGCCATACTTGTTTTCCCACTGGTTAATTAACTTCCACTGGTCTTTGCTTGTCCCCAGGGGTCTGGTATATTCTTTTATAACATCTGGCCAGATTACCTGGGCAAACCATTCTTTTTCTTGTCTGGGGCTGTTATACCTTACATATTCAACAGCAAAGTATTCCATCTCTTCATATGCTTCATCTTTCCACTTGGGAAAACAAATATCGGGCTTCAGCACTGTAATTTTATAATCTATTACTTCAGATTTCGATTTATCAAGAACCCGGCTGATCTTGTAAGCAAACTCTCCCTTTTTAGCCTGTATCCTCAGGGCTTTAATGAAATTTTTTATCAGCAGGTTGTTTTTCCTGAAGATTTCATATACCCATTCTTCTGCGTTTTTGATATTTTCTTCCTGACCCTCTACTTCTTTTATTTCAAGGGAGATCGGTTCTTTGGAGAGGAAGCCCACACTTGCATCTACTACTGCCCGGCAGATATTACCTGAATAGCCGTATTCCTGGGCGAGGTATTTCTTCACATTAGCAGGTAGTTTTATATCTATATCACCATCATAGTATCTTTCATTTTCTTCATATAATTTTATTCTGTTATAGTTATCATGGTTATATATCCACTCCAAAAAGGATAGCTTTACCGCCTCTTTACCTGTCACTGCTGTATTTCATCTCCTTATACGTAATCCTGTGTATACCATGACTGCTGTTCTAAGTTCCAGTAGTCGCTTAACCCGTACATACTAGCATCTATCGCATGGTTGTTTTTGTCTTCCGGTACTTTAAGGGAATTACCATCTTTATCTTTTTTCCACTGGTGGGTCTGCAGTTCTCTTTTAATATTTACACACTTCGAGTCTAATACGATATCGATACCCGAATACCACCTGTACCTTGTTTCAATGCTGCCCGGACCTTTTTTAGCACCCCTTGCATTGAGGTTGTTGTTATTTAGGTGTTTTATAGATTTTGGTTCTGAGCTGTCACAGATTACTTCTTCAAATCCTATCATCTGATTTGTTAGCTGCGCTAATTTTTTATCTGTTAGTCCCCGTTGGTATATTTCGTCGAATACATAGAGTTTATTAGATGATTTGTCGAAGTATTGTTTTAATACAGCTGCGGGATCATTGCTGAACCCGAAGTCTAATCCGTGGCAGGACCTATCCAACCGGTTTCGCATCTTTGATAAGTCTCTAACCTCCCAGTTTTTGAATATGATGTCACCTAATACTCCCCAGTTGCCTTCGATGTAGACATCTCTGTAATAGGGATCTTCTTCAGCCAGCAGCCTGTCAACATCATCGGGAGTTAAAAAGTTATTTTTGCGGTATGTGGTCTTTAGGATGCTCAGCCTATCGTCCCTATAGTTGTTATCATCTTCAGTCCAGTAATTAAAATATGTTTTGAAGATCCAGTGGCTTTTTATGATAGGATTAAACGACAAAACCAGGCGTTTTACTACATCCGCCTGGCCTCTTAATCTTTTATTCAGCTGTTTTATATCGTCTTCTTCGAATTCTGTCGCTTCTTCACACCATACATCTGTGATTACTCCTTTTTGTGGAGTTATTGACTTTATCCTTTCGCTGTCATCTAGACCACCGAAGAGTATTTAGTATCCGTTCGGGAAAGTGATTGTTAGTTCTGTTTTGTTGGTATGGACGTGGTTGTACAGCCCGAATTTTTTATTACTTTAATAACTTCGTTCCAGACTGATTTCCGGCAGTCCCTCTGGACTTTCCTTAAGATCAGGTAGTTCCGGCCGCCTTTGGCTAAATCGTATACTGCTCTTTGAGCCAAAAATACTGATTTGCCTGAACTTGAGCCGCCGAAGAAGATCTGGGTCGGTTTGTTATTGGTTAGATGCGGTATATATACATCGTTAAATACTTTTTTTGATATGTTTAGGTTAATCCTGGGCAATCTTATTCATCCTCTAGGGTTACATCAATTTCTATGTCTCCTTTATGGTCTATTTCCTGTTTGTCTCTCCAGCCGTAATTGTTTTTCAAATTAAAAATGACACCGGAAACGGTGCCACTTTTAAATAACTGCTCTTCAGCAAAGTTTTCACATTTTAGTTTGGCTTTTTTTATAGTGGGAAAAAACTTATCGTCTTTTTCATAGTTAAGTAATGTCCTGCGGTCCATGTTTAGTGCTAGGGCAAGGCCTGTAATGGTAAAAGGCCTAATCTGTTTATATGTAATTTCTCCTGTTTCTGTATCTTCTACTGACTTAATACAGGACTGGAAGTATTTATCTATATCTTTCTGCATTTCTTTAACAGAAGTATATATTTTAGGACGCCCTCCTGCGTCAGCTTGGTCTTTATGCTGCCAGCAGTATTGCTGTCCCTCTTCTACTTCTCTATTGCATTGTTGTCCGTTGTTTTTTACTGCTTTGCACTGCATTTTATTCACCTAACTATTAAAAAAATCTATTGAAATATCTAATATCTTTTTTTATTAAATTATAATCTTCAATTTTGGATGTAAGTACATTAGGCCCTTCATATTTCGCTTTTTCCCACCACAATTTTATCCTTATTCCGGTGACTGTCTCATACTCAACTTTTATATTATCTCTATCATGAAATACTAATTTGTGAAATCCAATTATATAATGCTCTCCATCACTACTTTCAGTTATATTATTAGGTCCACTAATATTTAACCAATCATTGTCATTGTTTTCTTCATCTTTCATATATAATTCAATATTACATAAAGACGCTTTACCTTCATTTAATAATTTTATAAAGGGTCCATTCTTTTTATTACTAGAAATTAATTTAGGCTTTAAAATAGGTATGTTTTTATTGAGTTTTATGTTTCTAATAAATAAAAAAATATTTATAATTGCTAAACCCACATTTACATAACTTAAAACATTCATGATGTTTTTACCTCCCTATAAAACTCTTACTTATATTATTCATCAATTAAAAGATATTCCCTTCTAATTTACTATTTATAGAATAATATAGGGAAATATTTCATGCAAATAATAATTAAACTTTTTATCACTATTAATATATTAACACTATAATAAGTGCTTTGCGTTTATATTTTGTTCACAAATGGTTCTTATTTGTTATTATATCCCATAATTCTTCCCATTTTTGTTAAGGCATTATTTTTAAAATCATAATACTTAGTTTTGCCATACTTAAAACCCGGATGTGTATATATCTCTACATCTGGTAAGATCATTCCAGAAAGATACTTTTTATTGATTATAAACTTTTCTATAGGAGCTAATCCATCTCGGGCTAACTCGACTCTTCTTATTAACATCATTTTCTCTTCATATTCTTTTCTTAACTTACCTTCTAATCTATTTATAACAATTTCAGCAGTATAATCTTTGGTATTTGAGGTTTGAACAGCTGAATTACTTATTCTTTTTCTTAACGGCTTGTCATTTAATGTATCTAATTTCGTTTCTATAATTTTCAATCTCTGTTTGAATTCCCTATAGTTAACTAAAAGATAGATTACCTTTGAATAAACTCCTCCCACTAATAACCCACCCCTTTATTATATTTTACTAATTTCTCGTACTTTTTATGCTTGTCTCTCCAGTCACATTCAGCTATTTCCAATACATCATCAACTGTCATTTTTTTATCACAATATTCACAGTGGGCTATATTCTTTCCAATCACTAACTTCATCATTTTGTTACTGCAGGAAGGACATAATACTGTAACTTCTATATTCAAAGTTATTCCCTGTAATTTACAGATCATCTTGGCTTTTTTCATGCTCATCCAATCAGCTCCTATTGTTTTTATGCCTGGAATTGTTCTATATTTTTAAACTAAGTAATCACTTATAATTAGTATTTAAAAGATTCCAATTAAAGAGGGATAATATATTTATAAAACAAAGATTGGTGTTGTTTCTCTGATTAGTCCCAACTCGAGATTAATTAAGAAATAGCTAA
This sequence comes from uncultured Halanaerobiales bacterium, assembly GCA_913055675.1. GTDB lineage: Bacteria > Bacillota > Halanaerobiia > Halanaerobiales > M55B127 > M55B127. The sequence goes on along the minus strand of CAJXKY010000054.1, from coordinate 6,685 downwards.
TTAACCTCTCCGGCAAAAATCGCCTATGAGGTTGGTTTATGTAACTTTTTTATTTATATTAATCTCAACAACTAATATTTTTTTTAAGACTAAGGGAAGGGATAAGCCTTCCCCTAATTCTAAACTTCTTTTCCATAATATCTTTTGTACATTTTTATTACATATTCTCTTATCTCTTCTGCGGTTTCATCATCACAATTGAAAGTATCTTTTATATCAACTAGCTTTGAAATCATTATTATTCTCCTTTATATTTATTATCTATAACCTTTTTCATAATAGTAATCCATTGGCTTTTCTAATTCTTCTTTCATCACTTTAGTTTTTAAATCCATGTTTTTCTTTGTTTCAAATGCTCTATCAAGTACCTTTATATCATCCAGGTTATAAACTTCTTCTCCCTCCCAGATGTGTAATATCTTCATACAATATTCAAAAGGTATATCTTTACCTTCTGATCTTTTCATTGCTTCAATTATTACTTTTAAGCTCATACCTTTACTCAAATAAGTCTTTAATATCTTTATATGATCTTTTTTAATTTGATGATGAAAATATTCTTTATAACTTTCTGTTAACTTATTCCCGATTTGTTTTGAATCATCAATTTTTAATTTCACTACATCATCATATTCTGTTTCTGTTACTGTTTCTGTTTCTGTTTCTGTATTGGGTAACTGTTCAGGTAACCCTTTGGTTAACTCTTCATAGTACCGTTTCGAAAAGGTTTCACAAATCCTCTTATAACAGGAAACTAAGCAATTCTTTGGTAATTCTGATGTTTTTTTAGCAGCTCCTTTGGCCTGATTCTTATTTTGGACCGGGTTATATTTATAAAAATTAGGGATCAAAACTACTGAACTCTCTTCACAGTATTTAATTAACGATATATTTAACAGTTTATTAAAGGGTTTATCCAACTGTTTTGCCGACCATTTAAGATCATAGTAAATATAGGGTTTAGGTAGTCTATAATACCCGGCCATATTACTGTGAGGTGAAGTCAATATGTAAATAAATAATTTTTGCCCCTGATCATTAAGCTTTCTTATCTTTTCATCTGTCCATAATTTAGTTACTACTTTTATATACCTTCCATTGCCCATTAACTATACCTCCCAGATTTTTAAGTAGTACAGGGCGTTATTAGAAACCACCCTGCACTTTAATTTATTTATGCCGGCTTTTTAATTTCAATATCTATGAATTCATTCTCGTCCATCTCTTCTATATCTTTATGACTTTCGTCTAGAGTTTCAACTGTATTCATTATTTCAATACTGACAGGTAGATATTTAAAACCATGTCTAATTACTGTCTTTTTCACCATCTCTTCATATCCCAACTCATCATTCCAGGGACTGAACTTTGATTTTGCAGCTTGTGATTTGTTTTTTCTTTTCATGACATCTTCAATGTCCATTACTTCAAAATAATAACCGCCGTCATTAAATTTAGCTACCATATATGTTTTAATGATCTCCCCACGGTTTGAAGAAGCTGGTTTGTGTTTTAGTTTAGGTTCTAATCCGTATTCATATAGGAATTCATCATTTTCTTTTACTACATGGGCATAGATGGTCTTAATCTCTCCCGACCTTCTGGCCAAATTGATCATACCCCTGTATCCAATTATAAAAGTAGCTTCATTTCCATATGGTATTATATAGCACTGACCGAGCATATTGGGTTCAAGCCCGAGGGCAGCCGCCTGCATGACGGCCCCCATTAATGATCCCATGGAACATTTTAATAGTTTGGGCGTGGTCCTGATAGTTGTATATGCAATTCGGGCCATTCTTTCTGCCCCGATATGTTTGGGTAAAGCTCTTTCTATTTCCGGCTTCATTTTTTCTAAATAATTATAGACTTTCTTTTGAATTGGCTCAGGCTTTTTATTTTCTTTTTTCGTATTTTCTTTAAGTTTTGCTTTAAGATCTGTTTGTTTATCTTTACTCATTATCTGATTCCTCCTTATTTTCTGCTTCTTCCCACTTTCTATCTAAATATCTATCATAATCATGATCAGCTTTTGCATAGTAATCTTCACAGTGAATCATACATATAACCTCCTGTAGTTTGATTGATAAGAATATTCACTATATAATTCCGGATGATCTTTTCTAAATTGTTTTGTCTTCATTCTACGGCTAGATATGTTTTTCCATTTTACTATTTCTTCTCCCTGGTAAACTCCCCGTTCTGCTTCCTGTAATTTATTTTTAATTTTATTTTCACACTCTTTTCTTTTTTTCTTGTATTTCTTTTCAACTTCGTGGTATTCATTTCGCTTTTCAATGAGGTCTAAATCTTCCTTACAAAAGTCTACTTTCTTTTCTTTTTCAGCGGCTGGATACATTTTTTTCAATAATTTACTGGAAGCTCTTGAACCATCAACCTCCGGAGGTACATTTTCCTGAACATGGTTATACCAGAAATCTTTCTCATTTTCTATAATAAGATCTATAAGCTCTTCATCTCTTTCAATTGTGTAATAGTGAAACTTCCTCTTATTTAAGATAAGGACTGCTAAGTAAGCTTTATCATAACCTGTCACAGCGAGGTAATGCTGAACCTGAAGCATATACATATCAGGGAAGTTATTATCGTCCCAATAGTTATTAAAATCAACTGTTGTTTTACATTCTAGAAGTGCGCTTTCTCCTACTACCCTTCTGTCAATATCTGCAATCATGAATTCATGCTCTGGATGTTGAAGTATGTGGTTTTCATGCCAGACCTTAACTTCTTCTTCCAGCTCTTCACTTCTTCTTTTTGCAAATTCTTGAGCTACTTTGTCTTCAAGCTCTCTTCCCCAATACATTGCATTGTTATCTACTGTTTCTACCTCTCCACCAGTCTTATCCAACCAGACTTCTACAGCTGATTTAAAAGGGTTGGTACCTACTATAGCTGATACATCACTTCCACCTATTCCTAACTCATTTCTTTTTTTCAGCCACTCTTCAATTGACAATTTTTTTATATTAAGTAATTTTTTTGCTTGCATTTTATTACCTCCAGATGTTATAATTTCAATAGTTAAGATTTATTTAACTGCTCAGCTGTTTCCTCAGCTGAGTTTTTTCTTTTTTTGTCATCTTTTTTCAACTCAGCAAAAATTTCTTTTGATTCAGTCCACACAACATATCCGACGAAAATATATCCTACAGAAATCGTTACCCACGCGCCCACATTCATTATTTCTTTCATTTGGTCCATCCCAACCCCTCATCATAAATTTTGAAATATAATTCTGCTTCTTTTTTTCTCATACATTCAACTGGGTTTCTTTTACAATCTTCTGATTTCATTTCACAATCTCCACAAAAGGTTTTACGCTTCATTATATTTTTAATTAGTATAACCCCCTTGAAATATATCCTTTCTTTTTCATTTTATTAAGTTCATGTTTTTCTAGTTTGCTAATATCAAAATTGAAGTTCTCAGCCATCGAAGTCATAAATAGGTTGCTACAAATTGCGAGGTCACAAATCTGGACAAGTACTTCTTGAAAAACCACTTCTCTTTCATTGTCATTAAGATCATCCGCTCTCAATTTGTTTATTAAGCTGATACTTTTAAGGGAATCTAATGTCTCTTCCAGCTCTTCAATCATCTTTTGCTGTGTTGCTAGTGGACTTAAATCCACTTTGTCTAATAAAATACTTTCTACTACAGTTCCACTTACAGCTAACTTTAATCTAGGACTTTTAAGAATCTCAATTATTTTCTCAATATTATATTGTGGAATGTTTCCACTTGATTCATATTTTGATATTGAGGATCTTGTTAAGCCTGGGATTAAATTTGCCAACTGTTTTTGTGTCATCCCCTTTCTCTTCCTTTCACTTTTAAGGAGCAATCCAATATTTTTCACTAAATCACCTCCTTTGTTTTACAATTATTACATTTTTTGGTTATATGGTTAAAAAATATATGATATCATATTATTAAGTTATAGCTCTAAACCTATTTTCAATTTCAGATTCATCTTCGGTTATATAATTATTAGCTGCTTTCCCTTCAATCCAATTAAATAATTGGTCTACAGGAAATAAAAACTTAGATCCATTATTAATGTGAGGGATTGATTTAGAATGAGCAAGTTCCAAAAGTTTATTTCTACCGATCCCTAATAATTTAATGGCCTCTGTAGTAGTAAGATTGGCCTTACCATCTAAGGTTCTGGGAGTATAGTTACTATTGGAATCTTCTATATTCTCTATTTTACTATTAAGATCTTTTAGTTCAATTAGTATCTTTTCTAATAAGGTCATTTCTGTTCCTCCTAGTTATTGTGGTAAAAAATATTTTCTATGGATTCTCCAAATAAATCTGCAGTTTTTTTAGCTAAGTTTAATGTGGGGTTTCTTTTCCCTCTTTCAATTGAAGAATAATATGAAGTAGAAATACCTAATAAGTTAGCAAGTTCTTTTTGAAATAAATTATTATTCATTCTCAATTTTTTTAAATTTACTCTTTGATTATTCATCTTTTCCTCCTTGTTACCCGTTTTGTGTAATTATTTTATTTATTACTCATACTGTGTTATTATAGTTTAGAAAGGAGGAATTATTTTGTCTGACTTTACAACAAGATTAAAAAACTTAAGAACTGAAAAAAAATTAACCCAATCTGAAGTAGCACAAAAATTAGGAATTGCAACTAGCACATATTCTAATTATGAGCAAGGAACTAGATTCCCAGATAAACAAACTCTAATTAACTTAGCAAATTTCTATAAAGTCTCAATTGATTACCTCCTGGGGGAAACAGATGAAAAACTCTCTGCAAATAAAATAGCTGAGGAGATTGCTGATAATCCTGAACTTTTGGAATTTTATGAAGCTTTCAAAAAAAATGATGAGTTAAAAAGATTGTTTAACCATTCAAAAGGACTGTCATCAAAAAGTATTAAGCAGATCGTTGAAATCATCAAGACCTTTGAAATAAATAAACAATAATAATTCACACCACATCATAATAAGGAGTTGAAGCAATTGGTCACCGAAGATGCATCTTTGCTACTCCAGGTTTCTGAGAGCTATAACTACATTTCTGAACCTAATTTTGAACTACATCTTCAACTAAAAGATTTAGAAAAAGAAATCTGGTGTTTTATTTATCTTACAAGTGCAAAAAATTTTTTATTAGTAATGAATGAAAATTTAAAAGGGAAGGTATTAAAGAGGGTTTATGAAAAGGCATTAACTATCATTGATTCTGATTATACATTTTTAGATTACAAAATATATATTATACAACAATATGATTTATAAAAAGTCTCAATCAATGATATACTCTTAATCTTTAATTAACAAAAGTACTTAATATATTACGTATATTTTTTTGCCTTAAAACGAACATATGTACTATATTTTGCACATTTATGTTCTAAATATGTATTATTTTGTACATTATTGAATAAACTGTGAGAAAGGAGTAATTCTTGTGGCGCATCTAGAACATATTAATCCCAAAAAATGGCGAATAACTATTGAATTAGGTAGAGATTCAAAAACGTGCCGTAGAAAAAGAAAATATAAGACTGTAAAGGGGACTAAAAAGAAGGCCCAAAAAGTAATGCTTGAAATGGTTAATAAATATGAAAATGGTACTTTTGCTGGAGACGAAAACATAACTTTAGAAGAATATTTAATAAAATGGCTATATGAATATAAAAAAAATGATATTTCCAATAGAACCTTTATTGATTACAAAACAATTTTAAATAACCATATCATTCCATATTTTAAAAAATTAAAATTAAGTGAACTTGAGGAAAGGTACATTATAAAATAACAAAATGATAAGTTAAATAAAGGACGATTGGATGGGGAAGGAGGATTATCAAAAAGAAGTGTTCAATATCATCATAGAATATTATCTCAAGCTTTAAAGCATGCAGTATATCCCTATAAGTTAATAAGCAAAAACCCTTGTCGAAATGTCAACGCTCCATCACCTAAACAATCTGATCCCACTGCTTTATCACTAGAGGAAGCCAATAAACTTTTAGATAATTTAAAAAAGTAACTACCCACTATATACATTAATATATACTGCACTTTATACTGGCTTAAGAAGGGGAGAATTACTTGCCCTGAGATGGAAGGATATAGATTTAGATAATAATAGACTTTTTGTAAGAAGATCTGTAAATGAAATTCGCGGTGAAGGACTTGTATATAAAGAACCTAAAAATTCAATTAGTAAACGTACTGTTGATTTTGATGAGGATGTTGGAAAAATTTTAAAATTCCATAGTAAAAAACAATTTAAATATTATAAACAAGAAGAAATAGTTTTTTTAAGGAAAGACGGTTCTATAATTAGGCCGGATTATGTTACGAAGAGATTTAAAAAAGAAGTTAAAAAAATAGGAAAAGAAAAATGCCGCTTTCATGATTTAAGACACACACATGCAAGCTGGCTACTTCAATTAGGAGAAAACCCAAAAGTAATACAAGAAAGATTAGGGCATCATGATGTATCAATTACTTTAAATATATATTCGCACGTTATTCCTTCAATGCAAAAATCAGCTGTAAAAAAGCTGAAAAACAAGAAAAATCAGTCTGATGGCTACAAAATGGCTACAAAATTAATCGAGTAGGGGAGATTTCCACTCCCCTCTCACAGAACCGTACGTACGGGCCAACGTATACGGCTCTTCCAAAGA
>CAJXKY010000053.1 GCA_913055675.1 uncultured Halanaerobiales bacterium | reverse complement strand
TAGTAATACAGAGATGATGACTTATTCCCTGTAAAGGGGCAACAATAATGGTAAGCTGTTTACGGGAGAACCGTACGCACAGTTTGACGAGGGGTCCCAGCCGTGAGGCTGGTCCCACTCCATTAAAAATAAGTAACCTTATATAGACGTAATAATTAGTTAATACAAATATAAAATATAGCAGATTAAAATAATTGTAATAAGTATTATATATAACTTACTAAGAAGATATAAATAAATATTTTAACCCTAATATTACTCCTGATGTTTACAACAATAATAGTATCTCAAAACTGCAAGTTCATAATATGATGTAGGCTAAGGGATTTTATATTATTACAAGCAGCGAGTAATAATGAAAGACTAATATACGGAGGATAAAGAGTAGTTGGAGATGGAGTAATTTCTAATCTATAAGATCAAGGGGCAGATGATTTAAAGTACTTAGTGAGCACACATCCATATGCTGTTCATGTAGGTGGAATATCAATTGTATTAGATAATTATGAAGTAAAAAAAATAATAGCCAGTGGAAAAGTACACACCTCAAAAACATACAAAAATTATCTAAAGAAAACAGTTCAAAAGGGAATTACATATAAATTCGGTAGAAAAGGAGATCAATTTAAGCTAGGAGAGACAAGTATTCAAATACTACATCCGAATAGTACAGATTACGATTTTAATAATTGTTCAATAGTATTATGAGAATACAACAATACTAAATATATATTTACAGGTGATGTCGAAAGAGAAGTAGAGGGGAAATATTAGATAGTAGTGTTAATATTAACTCCCGGTTTCTTAAAGTTGTTCATCACGGCAGCAATACTTCTTCAATCAAGGAATTTATAAAAATAATTTTTCCCAAAGTAGCTATAATAACTGCTGTAGAAGATAATAGACATAGCCATCCTCATGAAGTAATAATTGAAAGATTAGATAATCACAATGTAGATATATATACTACTGCAAGAAATGGAGATATTGTGATTACTACTGATGGAAAATTTTATAGTGTAAGAACTAAGTATAATATTAAACTGAAGGTTTCAGGAGAAAATGAGGAGTACAACCAGAAAGATTTTCCTGAATATAAAAGTGATGAGGAAGGTAAATTTGTTGGAAGTGTTAATTCGGATAAATAACATAGGCAGACTGTAGGTGTGCTGAGAATATAAAGAAAGAAAAGATAGATTGGGCTGTTGAATTTTGCCTGATGATGTTAAGTAAGGTAATATTTCGGACTTTGGGATTAAAGAATTTTGAGTGAAAGAGGATGTTGAAGAGAGAAGTTGATTGGGAAGTTGAAATGTAGGAAAAATTAATTATATGAGATTAAAAGCCTACGGTGATTATATAATCTAAATTACAAAGTAGGCATTTTTAATTGGGATAAAATTTATATATGATGCAAAGATAATTTTAACCATTTATTGTTATTGAGATTTCAATATAATTCTTTACTAAATTTTTTTTATTATATATTTTAAAGTTAATGACAACTAAAGCATGAATACTTAACAATAAATAGTATAATTATTTATATATACTTATGAAATAAAAAATAAATCAAATAAAAAGAAGGGAATTCAGAAAATTCAAAGAATTAGTAAAATACAAAGTGAAATACAATATATTAAACAAATTAAAGTACAAGTTATTATTTAAGAATTTTTTTAGGATTTTATAGGAGTAATAAAATTTTTTAGAAGAAAGGAGTGCAAAAATATTTTATGAAAAATAGCAATCATAATTTAAGAGATAAGGCATATAAAAAAATTTATAATGCACTATTGGTGGGGAAGTTTAAACCGGGGGAAAGGATTTTTGAAGAAGATATATCATCTCAGCTTAATATTAGCCGGACACCAGTTAGACAAGCAATGAGAAAATTAGAAGAGCAAGGTTTAATAGATATTATCCCTTATAAAGGTTCTAAAGTATCAGAAATAAATCAAGAAGAAGCTATGGATTTACTTGAAATGTGTGAACTATTAGAGGTGTATCTTTGTAAAAAAGCATGTAAAGAAGCTACAAATAAAGATATAGAAGAATTAAAAAGTACATCTAAAAGTTTTAAAAAAGCTTATAAAAATGAAAACATGGAAAAAATGCAACTTTCTAATTTTGAATTTCATATGAAAATTGCTGAATGTAACAAAAATGTTTTGTCTTATAAGATGTATAAGAATATCCGTTCTAGAATGAATTTAATAAGTGTATACACCTTACCATTTTCAAATAGAGATAGGTTAAGTATAGAAGAACACGAGGATATAATTCAAGCAATAGATAATAGTGATGTAGATAAAGCTAAAGCAAGTGCATCTAAACATGTTCAAAGAATTAAAAAAGTAACTTTAGAGAAATTACATAGAAAAGAAGCATTTTTGAGTAAAATTTAATTAAAAGCTTAAATTTAGGAGGTGGTATATTTTATTAATAAAGTGGAACGTTTCTATTGAGGTGTCAAAAATATAAGGAGGAAAAAAATGAGAATGAGAAAGAAGTTAATGTTATTTTTAGTAGTATTATTAACATTTCAACTACTTTTTGCAGGAATAGTGTTTTCAGCTGATGAAGAAACTGTAAGAATTGGTGTTATTCAACCATTGACGGGTGATGTGGCGTTTGATGGTCAAACTGCAGTCGAAGGCGCAAGACTTGCTGCTAAATTTATTAATGAAAGTGGAGGAGTATTAGGTGGTAGAGAGATAGAATTAGTAATAGAGGATGGTAGATGTGAGCCTTCTGAATCTGTTTCTGCTGCAGAAAAACTTATTGTTAGGGAAAAGGTAAGTGCTATAACAGGTTGTTTTTGTAGTTCTTCGACTGGTGCTGTAATGCCCCTTGCGGAAGAAAATGAAATTCCTTTAGTTACTGGAATATCTACTTCACCTAGCTTAACCCAACAAGGGAATGAATACTTTTTTAGAGCTGTAGGGACTTCTAAATTATTTGCCAGAGCTTTTGCTAAAGCATTAAAAAATGAACTAAATATAAATCGTATTGCATATTTAGTTGTAAATGATGATTGGGGCAGAGGTTCAATGGAAAGTTTCAGTGAAGCATTTGCTGAACTAGGAGGCGAAAATGTAGCTAAAGAGATATTTAATAGAGGTGAGTCTGATTTTTATTCGTACTTAACTAAGATTAAAGCAGCTAATCCTGATGGCATCTATGTTGTAGCAAATACTTCTAATGCAGCTAAAGCTACTAATCAAATTAAAGAATTGGGTATAGAGGCGGAAGTTTTTGGTGAAGGAGCTTGGACTTCAGATACTTATCTAGAGTTGACAGGTGATAATAGTGAAGGAATATATGGTGTTGTAGAATATATGAGAGCTATTGACACAGCTGAAAACGAGAAATTTGTACAAGGTTATGAAAAAATGTTTGATAAAAATCCAAGTAAATATTCAGCTGCTATATATCAGACAATCAATATTATAGCAGAGGCTATAGACAGAGCGGGTAGTGATGATCCTAAAGCAATAAGAGATGCTTTAGTAAAAACTAATTATAAAGGTTTAAGTGGTACTGTTAGATTTAATGAAAATCATCAAGCTTATGGTTTTAATATGTATATGAGTAGAATAGAGAATGGAGTACCTAAATTAGCACTTAGAGCACAACTTGAAAATCCTTTAGAAGATTGAAGAGAATAAATAATTAGGTTTGGAAAACCTAGAATAAATTGATTTCAGTATAGGGTTTGAACCCTATACTGAATATTTTTTATAAGTAAATATTAATTATTTGTAGCAAAAGGTATGGTTAAAAACAGTATAAGTTAAACTATTGGAAAATATAAAAATTAGATATATACAATTTTTACTTTGATATCTATTATTATTTTTACATAAAAACTGTACTAAAGATATTAATTATATAAATCCTCTCAAATTGTTATATTATATTGTAAAATTTTATCTTATTAAATCATGGGAAGGAGTACTATATGTTTTTACAATTGTTAATAAATGGATTAGTTGTGGGGAGTGGGTATGCATTAATAGCAGTTGGGCATACAATTATTTTTGGAATGATGAAAATAGTAAATTTTGCTCATGGTGAGTTATATATGATTGGCGCATTTTTCACATTTTCATTTGTATTATTATTTAACAATTATTATATTGGTTTTTTAGTTGCTATGGTAATATGTATACTAATAGCAATATTTTCTGAAAAAGTATTATTTCATAGACTTATAGATGAAGATATCATGACGACTACTTTAATTACTATTGGGATTTCAATATTTTTAATGAATATTGTTCAAATATTATGGGGGGCTAATCCTAGAACTATACCACAACCTTTTAGCGAAAAACCTGTAATAATAGGCGATATATTTATAACTAAACCAAGAATATTTATATTTTTTACTGCAATTGTAATAATTGGGGTTTTACACTGGTTTATTAAATATACAAAAACAGGTAAAGCCTTTCGTGCTACATTTCAGAATAGGCAGGCAGCTTTATTAGTAGGTATTAATATTAATTATATATATACACTAAGTTATACTATTGGTGCTACAGTAGCGGGTGCAGCAGGGGGATTACTTGGTATGATTTATGTAATAGAACCAACAATGGGTGTTGCAGCAGTGGGGAAAGCATTTGCAATTGTTATAACTGCTGGCAAAAAAAGTATTTATGGAGCGATCTTTATAGCTTATGGTTTGGGTGTTATTGAAAGTTTGGGATCTGGTTATATTTCTTCCCAATATAAAGATGTATTTGCTTTTATAATATTAATTTTAGTTTTACTATTTAAACCAGAAGGAATATTTGGTAAGAAGGGGGCATAAAAATGAATATAAATAGTAATATAAAATATATAATAGGAATTCTTTTATTGATATTATTACCTTTTTTAATTAATAATGAGTATTTATTACATTTATTAATAATGGGAGGTATATATACATTATTGGTGTCAGGGTTGAACCTTATTGTCGGATATATTGGGCAATTATCTTTATGTCATCCTGCTTTTTTCGGTATTGGAGCATATACAACTGGTTTATTATTTAAGAGATTATCCACACCATTTTTATTAAACTTTTTATTAGCTGGGATTATCACTGCTATTATTAGTATAGGCTTTGGTTATATAACTCTTAGAGTAAGAGGAAGTGCTTTTATTATTATGACAGTTTCATTTTTACATATAATGCATCTTTTAGTATTAAATGAAGTAGATTTTACAATGGGACAAAAAGGTATTTCTGGAATACCTAATATAAATATTTTAGGATATAATTTTAATACAAAAACATCATATTATTATTTAATTTTGATTCTCTGTTTGTTTACATTGTTTATTATATATAGATTGGTGAACTCAGAAATTGGTAGAGCTTGGAAAGCAATAAGAGATAATGAAAATCTTGCAAAATCAATTGGGATTAATGTTTTTAAATTTTCTAATTTTGCTTTTGTATCAGGTGCTTTTATTGCAGGTCTAGCTGGTAGTATTTATGCATATTACATAAACTATATAAGTCCAGATTTATTTTTGTTTTCTATTACAACAACTTTATTAGTAATGTTAATTATGGGAGGAAAAGGCACGATATTAGGACCAGTAATAGGTGCAATAATATTTACACTTTTACCAGAGTATCTTAGATTTATATCGGAATGGAGAATGCCAGTATTTGGTGTCATATTAATCCTAGGTATATTATTTTTTCCAAGAGGTTTATTTAGTATTAAAGAAATTTTAAGTATGAAAATGAAAAAAAAGGAAGTGAGTAGTTAATGAGCTTATTAGAAGTAAAAAATCTCACTAAAACTTTTGGAGGATTAACTGCTGTTGATGATTTGACATTTAATATAGAAAAAGATGAAATACTCAGTTTGATTGGTCCAAATGGTGCTGGCAAGACGACGACATTTAATATGATTACTGGGTTTTTAAACCCTGATAGAGGAAAAATTATTTTTAATGATATAGATATTACAAGCAAAGAACCTCATAACATTGCAGAATTAGGATTAATTAGAACTTTTCAAAAGACAAATATATTTCCCGATGCTACCGTGTACGAGAATATAAAATTGGCCCATTTTAAATCAAGTAAATATAGCATACTTGATATTTTAATAAGGAATAAGAAATTTAATAAAACAGAAAAAAGGATAAAGGAAAAAACAAATGAAATAATGGAATACTTTAATTTGAGTGAAGAAAAAGATAAAAAAGCATATAATTTAGCATATGGGAGAAAAAGAATATTAGAAATAGCTATTGGAATGGCCGCAAGCCCCAAATTATTATTATTAGATGAACCAGTTGCAGGATTAAATCCTAAAGAATCAAAAGAGGTAATGGAACTCATATATGATATTAGAAATAAAGGTATAACAATTTTATTAGTAGAACATGATATGAGTGTTGTTACAAATGTTTCGGATAGAATTGTTGTGATAAATTTTGGGGAGAAAATTTGTGATGGTGACTGTGAGTATGTTACTTCTGATGAGGAAGTAATAAAGGCATATTTAGGAGATGATATAGATGCTTAAAGTGGAAAATATTGCTGTAAATTATGAAGAAACGAGGGCTTTAAAAGATATATCTTTGGAGATAAAAGAAGGAGAAATTGTTTCAATTATAGGTTCTAATGGTGCTGGAAAAAGTACAACGCTAAAAGCAATTTCTGGCATTGTAGGTCTTCAGAGTGGTAATATAGAATTTAAAGATAAAAAAATAAATAATTTATCTCCTGAGGAAATAGTAAAAGCCGGAATATCACATTGTCCCGAAGGAAGGCAATTATGGCCTGATATGACAGTATTAGAAAACTTAGAGATGGGTGCTTTTATAAGAGAGAATAGTGAATCAATTCAAAAGGATATTCAAGAGACATTTGACTTATTTCCTATATTAAAAGGGAAAGAAAAACAAACTGCGGGCAGTCTTAGTGGCGGAGAACAACAAGCTTTGGCTGTAGCAAGGGCTTTGATGTCAAATCCTCAGTTATTACTTTTTGATGAGCCTTCATTAGGTTTGGCTCCTCAATTAATTAAAGATATATTTAATAAAATTCAGTTGCTCAGAGATGAAGGGAAAACAATACTTTTAGTAGAACAGAATGCAAATATTGCTTTGAAGACTTCCGATAGAACTTATGTTATAGAAAAAGGTGAAGTTGTTTTACATGGAAAATCTGAAGAGCTAATAGAAAATCAGGAAGTAAAAGAAATATATCTAGGAATGTAAAAATTTATTAATTAAATGGTTATTATTTTTTAATTCATTTATAATTTTAAGGAGGGAATTTATGACTATTAAAATTTTGGATCCAGAAGTTGATTATGTTGAATTACCTTTGGTTGAAGGTAGTGAAGGGGTTGCTAAAGCAATTATTTGGCCGGGAATGGGTGCTAAGTATGGTTCTATGAATTATTTTGTAATGCCTCCTGGTGAGAAGAATGTATTGCATTCACATGAAGATGAAGAAGATATGTTTTATGTAGTTCAAGGGTCTGGATATATTTTAGATGGAGATAAAAACAAATATTCTTTTAAAAAGGGTGACTTTGTTTATGTAACACCAGGAGAACCACATGCGGTAGTGAGTGAAGGTCCTGAAGATTTTATTAGTGTAGGTGGCCCTACTCCACCTGATAAAGAGCTTTATAAAAAAGCAGGGCTTGAATGGAATGATGAAGAATAAAAGGAAGGAGTTGTAAATGAGTTTATTAATAGAAAATGCTGAAATATTAACAATGGAACCAGGTATGAAACCATTTAAGGGATGTTTGTTAATTGAAGATAATAAGATAAAAAAAATATCTAAAAATATAAATAAAAAATATTACTCTATAGATAAAATTATTGATGCAGAAGGAAAACTTGTTATGCCAGGTTTAATTAATGGTCATAATCATTTTGAACAATCCTTTATATTAGGAACAACTCGTTTGTTTCCTGGGGGAACATCTTCTTGGATAAAAGAATTTAAAATCCCTATTACAAAAGCAATGGATAGAGATGATTATTACTATAGTAATATATTAACAGCTATACAGTTAATAAAAAATGGTGTTACGACTAGTATGAACTCTATTTGTCAACAAAGCCCAGATAAAATAATGGAATATGGAATTAAAGAGGCTGCTAGAGCAGTTGAAGAATCAGGTATTAGAAGTATATTAGCTATAGGTCCTGCTGATAAGTTCGAGCCAGAAGAATTTTTAGTAGATTCATCTAGAGCATCTGATATCATAGAAACTTCAATTCAAGAATGGAATCATGAAGCTAATGATAGAATTAGAGTTTGGGCGGGACCAGCGGGTATTTTTTCTGCCACTGAAGAACTATGGCGGGTTATTAAAGATATAGTTGATAAATATAATGTTGGTATACATACTCATATAGCTTCTTTTGAAAAAGGTGAAATATTAAAGGCCCGCAAATATGGTTTTTTAGGACCGAACTTAACAGGTGCTCATTGTGTTTGGTTAAGCCCTGAAGAAATTAAAATAATGGCAGAAAGTGGGATGAAAGTTGTTCATAATCCTGTATACAAATTAAGTTATTCAATAGATAGCGAGGTCAAAAAGTTTGGAGATGGAATAGCCCCTATTTTAGAGTTGGTTGAAAATAATGTTACTGTTGGTTTAGGGCAAGATGGAGGAATGGGAGATACCCAGGATTTATTCAAAGAAATGAGGTGTCTTGCCTTTACTCAAGAATACAGAGCTCAAGATAAAACAATTTTTCCTCCTAATAAACTTTTAAAAATGGTGACAATAGAAAATGCTAAAACAATGTTATGGGAAGAAGAGATTGGTTCTTTAAAAGAAGGTAAAAAGGCTGATTTAATAATAATTAATAATTCTAATACTAATTTTTATCCCAAAACTCATCTATTAAGTAATTTGGTATACCAAGGTGGTGGTTATGACGTGGAAACAGTAATCATTAATGGGAAAATAGTAATGGAAGATCGTCAAATTAAAACAGTAAATGAAAAAGATATTTTGAGAAAATCAAATATAAAGGCTAATAATTTATTAAAGAGAGCTGGTTTTGAAGAATATTTGTTATAAGTAATTTAAAAAATATAATTAATTAGAATTAGAAACCGGAGGTGTTTTAATGAGGTTTTCGCATGTGAATAAATCTGAAAAAAGAGTAGATATTTATGAAAAAGTAACAGGAAGAGCAAAATATGGAGCCGATATTAGGTTTCCAAATATGTTGTATGCCAAAAGTTTACATACTAAATATCCATATGCAGAAATCAAAAATATAGATACTAGAGAAGCCGAGCAAGTATCTGGTGTTGCAAGGATAATTACCGCAAAAGATATACCCAACAATGGTTTTGGACAACAAAAACAAATTCAAATTTTAGCTGAAAAAAATGCTTATTATTTCGGGGATGCAATAGCTATGGTTGCTGCAGAAAATCCAAAGCAAGCTAATAAAGCATTAGAAAAGATTAAAGTGGAATATGAGGAAAAGGAAGGAATCTATGATCCTTTAATAGCAAAAGAAAAAGATTCACATTTGATATATGAGGATTTAGAAAATAATGAAATGTCGCATCATACCTTAAAAAAAGGTGATATCAATAAAGGATTTGAAAATTCAGATGTAATTATAGAAAGAGAATATACAACTCCTTTTATTGAACAAGCATATTTAGAACCTGAAGTTGTAATTGCAGTTCCTTTTTATGATAACTCAACTGTAACTTTATTTGGTTCTTTTCAAAATCCATCTGAAACGCAACATGCCGTAGCAGAGGTTTTAAAAGAAGATTTGAATAAAATAAGGATAGTACAGAACCATATAGGAGGGTCTTTTGGTGGTAAGGAACAAATTATGTATACTCTTGCTGCTAGGGTTGCTGTATTAGCGTTAGATACTGAAAGAACTGTTAGATTAGTAAATAATAGGGAGACTTCTATAATTGAAAGTCATAAAAGACATCCATATTCAATGAAATATAAAATAGGTGCTACTAAAGAAGGTAAAATAAATGCAATTAAATATAAAGCTATTACAGAAAGTGGACCTTACGGATGTCATACTTCTTCAGTAACACTTAGATCAATTATTCAAGGAACAGGGCCTTACGAAATAGAAAATGTAAAAGGTGATACTTACGGATACTATACCAACAATATATACACCGGTGCTATGAGAGGGTATGGTTCCCCCCAGGTAATATTTGCTCAGGAATCCTTAATGGATGAGCTAGCGGAAGAATTAGAGATGGATCCGTTTGAATTAAGGAAGAAAAATATTTTTCATAACAACTCTGTTACTGCAAGTGGCCAAAAACTTGATAACCACGAAGTTAGTCTAGAAGAAGTTCTTACCAAAGCAGTAGAAAAAAGTAATTTCATAGAAAAATATGAAGAGTATAGTGCAGTACAAGAAGGGGATAAGAAGAAAGGAATTGGACTTTCTATTAGCTTCAGAGGGTGTAGTTTAGGTCCGGGAGATATTGATACAGCAGGTGTAATTTTATCCTTAAAAAAAGACGGTAGTGTAAATCTTTATTCTGGTTTAGCTGAAAACGGACAGGGACTAAAAACAATTTACTCCCAAATAACTGCTGAAAAACTAGGAATTGATACTAATAAAGTAAATTTTATGCCGGTTGATACTTTGATTTCACCGGACAGTGGTCCAACAGTTGCTTCTAGAGGTACTTTACTTGGTGGTAATGCAATAAATAACGCTGCTGACAATTTAATAGAGAAGATTAAAGTATATGTCTCAGATAAATATGACCAGGATAAAGAAAATATCTATATTAAAGATGGTTCGATTTATGGTAAAAAAGATATAGAAATTCTACCAGTTAATGAAATGGCGAATAAAGCGATCAATGATGGTATAAATCTTTCAACTTATGGCTGGTATGAGATCCCGGAAATTTCTTGGGATGAAAAAACTGGTCAAGGTAGACCTTTCTTTACTTATGTTTATGGCTGTCAGGTTGCTGAGGTAGAAGTTGATACTGCTACAGGTGAAATAGATGTACTGAACATGACGGCTGCTCATGATGTAGGGCGAGCAATTAACCCAGCCAATGTAAAAGGGCAAATATACGGTGGAGTTTCTATGGGTTTAGGCTACGGTATTATGGAAGAGCTAGAAACAAATAAGGGTTATATTGAAAACACTAACTTTGATGAATATATGATACCTACTGTCAAAGATATGCCGGATATTGAGCCTATTATTGTTGAAAATCCGGATCCTAACGGTCCTTTTGGGGCTAAATCAATCGGAGAGCCCACTTTAGAACTAGGGGCAGCAGCAATTGCTAATGCTGTAGCAAATGCAACTAAAAAGAGGATTAGATCATTACCTCTTAACCTCGAGAAAATAATATTAGGTAAAGACTTACACAAAGGGGTTGATCATAAATGATAGAATTTGAAGCATTAAAAGCTAATAGTTTAGATGAAGCTTTAGATGTACTGGTCGAGAAAAAAGATAAAGTAAAGATGGTTTCCGGTGGGACTGATATGTTAGTTCAAATTCATCACGAGAGTGAAGATCTAAAAGGGATGAATTTTCTTTTAGATATTAGTTCTATTCCTGGTTTAGGTGGTATAGAGGATAAGGGAAAGTATATGAAGTTAGGGGCATTGTGTACACATAATGAGATAATAGACTCGCAGTTAGTTAATGAAAAGCTTCAGATCTTACAACAGGCAGCCCAAGTAATTGGTTCTACTCAGATTAGAAACAGAGGGACTGTCGGGGGCAATATTAATAATGCTTCACCTGCTGCAGATCTAGTTACAGCCCTTATTGCTTTAGAAGCTTCAGTAGTTTTACAATCAAAACACGAGAAAAGGGAACTTTCCTTGAGTGAATTTGTAACTGGTCCTTATTGTACAGATAGGAATGAAGATGAAATAATGACTGAAGTTAAAGTCCCCTATATTCAGGGAGAATATTTTGAGAACTACCAGAAGGTTAAAAGACGCCAGGCAGTTGCCATAGCGCGTATTAATTTAGCAGTAATTACTAAGATAAAAAACAATAGATTTGATGATATAAGAGTAGTGTTCGGATCAGCTACTCCCACCGCTATGAGATTTAGAGATATTGAAAAAAAGATAAATGGAACTGAACTCGCTGAAATAAATTATGAAAAATTAGCACAAAAAACTGGCCAGGAAATGATAGGATTCACAGGTGAAAGATGGTCTACTCCCTATAAAAAACCTGTTGTGGGTAATCTATTAAAGAGAGCTCTTCGGAATATAGTTAAGGAGGTACAGTAGTAATGAAAAAAGCAAATATAAATTTAATAGTTAATGGTAAAGAATATAAAATAACTGTTGAGCCCGATGAAAGGCTACTTGATACTTTAAGAGATAGATTGCATCTCACAGGAGTGAAAGAAGGATGTAGTATTGGAGAATGTGGAGCCTGTACGGTTATTTTAGACGGAAAAGCCGTCAACTCCTGTATGGTCTATTCTTTTCAGATAGATGGGAGTGAGGTTTTAACTGTAGAGGGCTTAGAAACAAATGGTAAATTAGATCCTCTCCAGGAAGCTTTTATAGATCATCAGGCTGTACAGTGTGGGTTTTGCACCCCTGGTATGCTGATGTCAGCGAAAGCATTACTTAAGGAAAACCCATATCCTGAGCGAACAGAAATTAAAACGGCAATTGAAGGTAACCTCTGTAGATGTACTGGTTATCAGCAGATTGTTGAAGCCATAGAAAGTGTAGTGAAAAACAAGGATTAATTAGTTAATGATTTAATGAATCCAAAATAAATTTCAAATGTTGAAGCTCTATAAAAAGGATAAATTTATTTATACTCTCAAAAAGAAGTTTTATTAATTGACGAGGAATAAATAAATGTAACTTATTTATAGAGCAAAATGGTATTAAAATTTGTAGCCACATGTATCCTAAATTCATGGATAGGTATAAGTGTAATAAACTAAAATAAATTTTAAACCATCTTAATTGCTATCATAACAACAAATATAATAAATGGTAGACAAATCTAAATAGAGTCTAAACCGACTCTTAATTAGTAGGGAATAATTAATGAGGTTCCCTTATTAAATTAGATACATAGTTTAGATGTTTTTCTTTTATTTTCGTATTCTTCTGGACTTTTATAATTTAAATAAGAATGTAAACGGTTTTTATTATAAAATACTTCAATATATTCAAATATATCTCGACTAGCTTGAGATCTATATTGATACTTATTATGATAGATTAATTATGTCTTCAATGATGAGTAAAAACTTTCTGCAATTGCATTATCTCAACAATCTTTTTTACGACTTATGGAAGCTTTAATACCATGTTTTAGTAAGGCATTTTGAAAATCATGAATGGCATATTGACTACCACGATCCGAATGAAACATTAAATCTTTTGTTGTGTTTCGAATTTTTACAGGTATTACAACAGCACCAACACCAAGTTGTCTGGTCATTTTTTTATTCATAGACCATCCCACTACTTTGGGGGAGTATAGATCTATAAATACTGTTACATAAAGGCAACCCGCTTTGGTAGATATGTACGTTATATCAAAACCCAGGTTTTATTTGGAATTGAAACATCAAATTCCCTTTTTAAAAGGTTTTCTTTTATGGGGAAATTGTGTTTATAATCAGTTGTTATTTTAAACTTCCTCTTTTGTATTGCTCTTGATATAAGTTCTTTCATCATTCTTTCTATACCCTTAATATTATAATGTTAAACTTCTTTTTCAAGCTTTTCATGTATAAAAGGGCTACCACATTTGCCGCGGTTTTGGCAGTATATTTCAGATATCTTTATTTTAAGTTTGTTATTTTTGAGGTTTCTTTGATTCCCGATAAAACCATAGATTACTTTGGTTTCTTTGAGAAGATAGCCACTGTTTTTTAATATATCACGTTCCATTTTGGTTTCCCTTATCCTGGGGAAACCAATTCACCTTTATCAGAGTATTCACGTTTCAATTCTTCACTGTGATACCTTCTTTTACCCATTTGAGCATCTCCTGAATTCTATTATACACCTTAAATCAGAGTCCGACAAAGGGGGGCATACTTTATGGTAATCACTTTAAATCCCAGATCTGGGAATATATTTGGATGAGTTTATCAAAAGACCTAAAGCAATATGTTATACACACTTTTTGATGAATTATCGAAAGAATGGCAGCAATTAATAAAAATATTTTGACAAAAGGCAATCCCTAGGTCTACTAAATGAATAAATTCAGAACGGATATACTTCCAATGAAAGCCGTACTTTAATTAATTCATATAACTTTGAAAAAATCTGTTTTAGATTATCCATTATTATATTCTAAAGATGAAAAACTAAAAGATTATGACTTTCTATTGAAGTGGGCAAATCATTGTTTGTCAATTATGTACTTAACTTATAGGGTGAAAGTCTTGAATTTCGAACACAATTTAGGAATTAGCTGAAGACAAGGGGGTCGTGGGCGACCACGAAACTGAAGGAAGTCTAAAGCAAATTTTTGGACTGAGGTACACGAATCACATTTGAGGCTGACTATAACTGGATGAGTTTTTAACACAAAATAAAGACCTTATTGTGTGTACGTTGTTACAGTAAATGTGATGGATATATAAAATAAAAGATTAATTACTTAACTTGTGATAACTCATGGGCATATTATATATGTGGTTGAAATAAGATTTATCATTAGAAGTCAGTTTCTGTCATAATACTGATACATCACTAAAAATATTGACTTTGGAAAGACAGCGCGAAAATTATTTACTTAGTGGTTGACTTCATAGAATATGAAAAACACAGCCAATCTTTAATTAGGGTTTCTTAATTGAAAAAGGAATGGAATTCCCCAATAAATATTAAGAAAGTTTAGTGTAATATGGGAGTTAATACAACCGAAAGATTTATAGATAATTAATTAACTGCTGTATAACCAGATAAGTATGAAAAAGGGAGTGAGAAGTGGTAGTTGAAATAATAATCTACCTCCTGCCCGATTGGCCCTGGAATGATCAATAGTTACTATTTTTGGATAAGTATTTTACATAGTTTATATACTTGATATAATTATTAAAGGATTATTTAAGTTGCTAAGTATACTTT
>CAJXKY010000052.1 GCA_913055675.1 uncultured Halanaerobiales bacterium | reverse complement strand
GAAATAGTTAATGGAGTTCCATATATTGTGGAAGGTGAAAAAACAGCTAAAGAAGTATTAGAATCAGCAAGAGAAATTGAAATGGAAGCAAGAAGAGGAGAAGAGTAAATCATAAATGAAAGGGGATCTCTACTAAAGAGATCCCCACCTTATTTTAGATTGGAAGTTGATATTTAAGGAGGAACTAAGGATGAGGCAATTTAAAGGTGACAAAAAAGTCATTATAATGTTTTTAATACCTGCATTTGCTTTTATATTTATATTTTTATTATATCCTTTAATTAGAACATTTTATAACAGTTTGTTTTATATCTTACAAAATACTAATCCACGATATGTAGGATTAGGTAATTATCAGAAATTAATTACAGATGCTGGGATGATTACTGCGGTTTGGAATACTTTAATATTTATGGTTGCTGCAGTAGTTATTGAAGTAGGAGTAGGTACACTACTTGCGATCTTAGTTAATTTTATTAAAAGAGGGGCAAAATTCTTTAGAGTTGTTTATGTTTTTCCGGTAGTAGTATCGGCTGCAGCTCTTGGATTATTATTTTCTTTAATATATAATTACCGGCTTGGATTATTAAATACAATTGTAAGTTGGTTAGGATATAATCCGATTCGGTGGATTACTAGAGATAGTGCGCTTTGGGCTGTGATTGCACCTGTTACCTGGAGGTATGTAGGTTTTTATTTTGTTATCATACTAACAGCTATTACTAAAATACCCAAAACTCTGTATGAATCTGCTGATATAGAAGGAGCAAGCCGTCTGCAAAAGACCAGACATATAACTTTACCATTAATTTTTTCCGATATAAGAATTTCTATTATTATTGCAATTACTGGAGTTACTAAAGTGTTTTCTATGATTTGGATTATAACTCAAGGAGGACCGATGAATTCCTCTCAGGTTTTAGGAACATATCTATATAGTGTTACTTTTCAGCGAAGATTATTCGGTTATGGTTCTACAATTGCAGTATTTATAGTTCTTTTTGGATTATTATTGGTTGTTTTAACCAACAAATTATTAAAAAGTGATGACAACGGAGGATATGGTACCCCAGGAATGTAATAAAATAAAATTTAAATGTTTGAAAGTGAGGTGGGTAGTTAAATATCATGATGGATAAATTTAAAAAGATTTTTGTTAAATCAAATATAGGACGCTTTTTTATATATGTTTTTCTTATCTTTTGGGCTTTAACAACGATTGCACCTCTGGTTTGGGTGTTAAACAACTCTTTTAAGGATACAGATCAAATCATGGACTCTCCTTTTGGATTTGCAGAAAGCCTAAATTGGGCTAATTACCAAAAGGCTGTAGAAAGAGTGGATATTATCCGGAGTTATATAAATAGCTTTATTATGTCAGGTTCGGCAACTATTCTTGTGCTTTTATTTGGAGGGATGGCAGCCTATATTTTAGGTAGATTTGAGTTTAGATTTAAAAAATTTTTTACTACAATAGTAGCTTTAGGCTTGTTAATTCCTGCTTTTTCAACAATCATACCGGTTTACGATTTAATGATTAAATTGAATCTGATAAACACATACCCGGCTTTAATACTGCCCCATGTGGCCAGTAACTTGATTTTTGCAATCTTTGTTTTAAGTTCTTATATGTCCTCACTACCAGATTCCATAGAAGAGGCAGCAATTGTTGATGGGGCCAATAGATTTCAAATATTCACCAAGATAATTATACCGATGTCTAGACCGGCTTTAGCAACTGTAGCAATATTTTCATTTCTATGGTCCTATAATGACTTATTCTCAGCTTTAATCCTGGTTAGTGATCGAAGTGTTAGACCTATTGTAGTTTTACTAAATGAAGTTAGTTCTCGTTATGGTGTTGATTATGGACTACAAGCTGCTGCTGTTGTTTTAACGATAGTTCCAATATTTTTAGTGTACTTACTACTACAGGACTATATCGTAAAAGGATTAGCAAGGCAAGGATCTGTAAAAGAATAAATGTAAATTTAAATCTCAAGAAAAAAGTCAAGATGGGGTGAACTTAATAAATGAAATATGTTATTGGTATTGATGGTGGAGGTACTCAAACTGTTGGCTATTTAGCTGATGAAAACCAAAAATTATTACAGAAAGAAAAAGTAGGCCCAACCAATTATCATTCGGTTGGCATAAAAAAAGTGAGAAAAAATTTGAAAATGTTAATAGAAAATTTATGTAATAAAAGTAAGATAAATATTGAAGATGTTACTTTGGTTTCAAGCGGTATTGCGGGTGTAGACCGACCAGAAGATAAATCTTTAATCAGAAATATATTAAGACAGTTGGGGTATGAATTTAAAATAATTGTTAATAATGATGTACAAACTGCTTTGACTAACGCACATGGTGAACTGAAAGGAATTATGTTAGTTTGTGGTACAGGTTCAATTGCGGCAGGAGTGAACGGGAAACATAATTTTGTTAGAGTTGGTGGTTGGGGTCATTTAATAGGAGATGAAGGTAGTGGTTATCAAATAGCTATCAAGATGCTACAAAAGATAATGAAATCTTTTGACGGAAGAGAAAAATCGACTGAACTAACTGAATTAGTTTTAAAAGAGTTAGGTATTGAAGAACCCCTAGAAATTATTGACTATGTATATAACCCTGAAATTAGTAAAGAAAATATTGCAGACTTGACTCCTTTATTGTTTGAAGCTATTAGAGCCGGAGATGATATAGCACGAAAAATTGTTGATAATGCGACTGATCATTTATTGGAAATGGTTAAAACTGTAATAAAAAAATTGGAATTAAGTGAAAAGGACCAGATTATTTCTTTATCTGGAGGAGTTTTTGAAAACAGCCAAATTATGAGAGAAACATTTAAAAATAAAGCTAAAAAAGAAATACCTTCTATTACCTTCAGAGAACCCAAATTTCCATCTGGAATTGGATCCTTAATTATAGGCTGGCATGAGTTAGGAATTGAGCCTGATGATGAATATATTTTCAATCAATTAGAATCAGATAAACAGTCTAAAATGCAGGGTGTTTAATAAAATGGGATATAACAACAAAAATCGGTTAAACAAGGAAAACATAGAAGAAGTAATTGCTGAAATGTCCTTGAAAGAAAAGATAGGTCAAATGGTGATGGTAGGGTTTACAGGGGATGAAATAAATTCATCTATTAAAGAGATGATTACTAAATACAAGGTTGGGGGAATAATATATTTTACCCGCAACTTTTCTAGTCCTAAACAAGCAGCCGAACTATCAGCAAATCTACAGAAATTGTCCATCCAGAACACAGGAATACCTTTATTCCTTTCAACTGATGAAGAAGGTGGGATTGTGACTAGAGTAAAGGGGATGACTCATTTTCCCGGACCGATGGCACTTGGAGCAGCTAATACTGAGCAACTTACCAAAAAAGTAGCTCAGGCTAAAGGAAAACAGTTAAAATATTTAGGGATCAATTTTAATTTATCACCAGTTCTTGATGTAAATAATAATCCTCAAAACCCCATAATTGGAGTTCGTTCCTTTGGTACTGAACCCGAAAGAGTAGCTCAACATGGTAAATCTTATCTAAAAGGCTTACAAAGTAAAAATGTAATAGCTTGTGGTAAACACTTTCCAGGACATGGAGATACTTCTACAGATTCTCATCTAAACTTACCAGTGATTAATCACAACCTGAATCATTTAAAACAAGTTGAATTAATTCCCTTCAAAAATGCGATAGATAATGGTATAGATAGTATCATGATTGCCCATATTGCCTTTCCCGCCTTAACCGGTAGAGATGATTTGCCGGCAACTTTATCCTCTGAAATTATAACTGGCTTATTAAGAAAAGAATTAGGTTTTCAAGGTTTAATTATTACGGATTGTATGGAGATGAAAGGAATTAGCAGTACATTTGGAACCGTTCAAGGAGCTATCCAGACTGTAAAAGCTGGTAGTGATCAAGTTTTAATTTCTCATACTCCCTCTAAACAGATTAAAGTTATTGAAAAATTATTAGAATTAGTTCAAAAAGGTGAAATAAAAGAAAAAAGAATAGATAATTCTCTAAAAAGGATTTTGAAATTAAAACAAGAAAAAATTAGTAATCAAAAAAATCTTGATTACAAAAAGGTTGAGTTTAATAATTATTTAAAGAAAGGACAAAATGTTTCAGAAGAAGTATCTAAAAAAGCAGTTACTGTTTATTCAGATCCCCAAAATATGATTCCTTTTAAAATGAAGGAACATAAAAAAATACAACTTCTAGATCTCAGCAAAAATGTAACTTCTCCTGTAGAAAACGAAGGGGAAACTAAGGGCTGGGATAATAAAGATATATTCAAAGACAAGCTAAAATATAGTGGATATATTGTAGAAGAAATTGATCAAAACAAATTATTGAATTCAGACCAAAACGATATACCAGTTATAGTTCTTTTGAAGAACTTTTTTCTTAATTCGTCAGAACATAAAGTAATTAAAACATTGAATAAACGTTCTCAACCAGTTCTGGCAGTTTGTCAGGGGAATCCATATTCTGCTGTCAAAATAAAAGATGCAGCAGTAATTTTTATCTATGATAATGCCCCCTCTCATATCAAATCATTGGTAGAGGTAATAGAGGGCCAACAAAAGCCTACAGGAAACCTTCCTTAATTAAATCAATAATTAAAAATGTGCCTTCTAAAGGAGGTTAATCAATTTTTATGGATGTTATTACTTTAAAAAATTATGAACAGTTAAGTAAAAAGGCAGCAAGAATATTAGCTGGTAAAATTGAGTTAAAACCTAATAGTGTTTTATGTTTGCCGACAGGTGGAACACCTCTGGGGATGTATAGTAGATTAGTGGATTATTATGAAAAAGAAAATATTAGTTTTAATAAAATTACCAGCTTTAATTTAGATGAATATATCGGTATAAAACCAGAACATCCTGGTAGTTTTAATAAATACATGTATAAAAACTTATTTAATCATATTGATATTAAAGAAGGAAACATTTATATCCCCAATGGTAATGCAGAAGATTTAAAAAAAGAATGTATTCAATATGAAAAAGACATCTCAAAAGCAGGAGGAATAGACCTTCTGGTAATGGGTATTGGAGAGAATGGTCATCTGGCTTTTCTTGAACCAGGAGATTCAATTCCAGCATGGACTAGTGTAGTTAAACTAAGTGAACATACCCGGATTGCTAATAGTTCTGAGTTTGAAAATATAGATTTAGTTCCTAAAAAAGCTATAACTGTTGGTATTAAAACAATTTTATCAGCCAAGGAAATTATATTATTAGCTAGTGGTAAAAATAAAGCTTGGGCAGTAGAAAAAATGATTAAGGAGAATATAACTCCTCAAATACCAGCTACATTTTTAAAACTTCATGATAGGGCAACTATACTTTTAGACAAAGCAGCTGCTGATAAGATATAATAAAAAATAGTAATTAAAATATTTCAAGGAGGATCACAATGTATATTAATCTCACACTTGAAATAATACCTGAGATTAGAGAAAAAGTCCAAACAAATCAAGATAGAACTATAGGTGGACACTTAGGTACACATTTTGATGTGATGGATAAAAAGTTACCTTTGGAATTTATAGAGTGGAAGGGAATAGTATTAGACGTTTCTAACATTAGAAACCGAGAAATCAATATAAATGACATAAAGCTTACAAAGTAAAACCTGAGATGTTTGTAGCCTTTTATACTAATTTTATAGATGAAGTGGGCTATGGAGAAAAAGAATATTTTAAAAAACATCCTCAATTATCCAAAGAACTAATAAATGCTTTATTAGATAAAAATATTTCAATAAGTGGAATAGACTTTACTGGAATAAGAAGAGAAGCAGAACATTCCAAGATGGATCAGTATTGTGCTGAAAATGGTGTTTTTGTTGTGGAAAATATTTGTAATCTCAAAGAGTTACTCGGGGACAAAAAACGAGCGAAATTTACTGCCCATACCTATCCTATTAAATATACAGAGATGTCAGGTTTACCCTGCCGGGTTATAGCCGAGATATAATAATTGATTTTAGAGTTATTTTAAAATATAACTTCTTAAAATTTGCATGAATAATTAAAATAAGTTAGTATTAATAACACAGTATATAACAAGGCATAAATAGGCAGAGGGTGTTTGTAATTATGGATTTTAGTTTAAATCAATTCTTAATCTCAGTTTCATTTGTTTTAGATTTTATTGAAATGGATATTTTAGATAATGTTACAAATCACGGGAAACGGGTAGGATATGTAGCTTTAAAAATTGGGGAAGAATTAGATTTAACCAAAGATGAAGCGTTTAACTTACTTGCATTTGCGATTATGCATGATATTGGTGGTGTTAAAAACAAAGGGAAAGCAAGTAAGTCTGAGATGGAAAAAATTAAAGAACACTGTATTATTGGTGAAGAAAACATCATGAGATTTCCTTTTACTTCAGAATATGAAAATGTGATATTATATCATCATGAGAACTATGATGGTAGTGGATTTTTTAATAAAACTAAGGATGAAATACCTCTTTTTTCTCAGATTATCTCTATAGCTGATTCATTTGAATTACTTTATGATCCTGAAAAAAGTAGAAAAGAAATGTTAACAAAAATCAAAGAACAAGAAAATAAAATGTTTTCAGAAAAGATGGTCAAAAACTTTCTTAAAATAACTCAAAATGAAAGTTTTTGGTTAAATTTAAAAGATCAATTTATCTTGAGTGCGATTAAAACAGAAAGTCCGCAAGTATCCTGCAATTATTCTTTGAGTGAACTTCATGAAATAACTTCTTTGTTTTCAGATATCATAGATTCTAAATCAGAATTTACCAAATATCATTCTACTAAATTAAGTAGAAAAGTTGAAATAATGGCTGATTACTATGATTTTGGAAAAGAAAAAAGTTATAAGCTTTTAATAGCTGCAGATTTACATGATATTGGCAAAATGGCTATCTCAAATTCAATATTAGATAAACCCAGTAGTTTAAGCAAAAAAGAATACCGAACTGTAAAGGCCCACACTTTCTATACCCGAAAAGCGCTTGAAACAATAGATGGTTTTGAAGAAATAACAGAATGGGCTTCTAATCATCATGAAAGAAATGATGGTAGTGGTTATCCTTATGGCCTAACTAAAAAGGAACTTGATTTTCCTTCCCAAATTTTAGCTGTCCTGGATGTCTATCAGGCACTTAGGGAAAACAGACCTTATAGGGAACCCATGACTCACAATGAAGCAGTAAAAATATTAAAAACAATGGAGGATAATAACAAGTTGGACAAACAAATTGTTGATGATATTGACCAGTTGTTTAATTAAAAATATTGTAAGCATAAATTAGCAAAATAATTTTTAAAAGGAGAATAAAATTATGAGTGGTAACAAAAGAAAAAATATTAATGTTGGAGATCAAGTTAAAGTAGTACAAAAAAAAGATCAAAGTAGTGGTAAGCTTACTGGAGGTACAGTGAGAAGAATTCTTACTAATTCAGCAACACATCCACATGGAATAAAAG
The DNA here is from genome assembly GCA_913055675.1 of uncultured Halanaerobiales bacterium. Lineage (GTDB taxonomy): Bacteria > Bacillota > Halanaerobiia > Halanaerobiales > M55B127 > M55B127. Next base: position 7,973 of record CAJXKY010000052.1, on the reverse strand, counting down.
TTAAACTTGAAAGTGGTATTGTCGGAAGAGTTAAAGAAATAAAGTAGATAATTCAATAGAGAAGTTTTCAAATACTCCCTGACTTAATAAGGTCAGGGTTTTAAAATATTATATTAATAAAAGTGAAAAAAATCAAAAGGAGTGAAAAGATGAAGATATATCAAGTTGATACTTTTACCGAAGAACCTTTCAAGGGTAACCCGGCAGCGGTTTGTATATTAAATGAACCCAAAGAAGATAAATGGATGTATAATGTGGCCGAGGAAATGAGTTTACCCGAAACTGCATTTATTCATAATAAAGAAGGCAGATATACTTTAAGATGGTTTACTCCCACTCATGAGGTTGATCTTTGCGGCCATGCTACTTTAGCAAGTGCTAAAGTACTCTGGGCAACCGGGATGGTTCAAAAAGTTAAGGATATTGATTTCCACACAAAGAGCGGTGTATTAACTGCAAGAAGTAAAGGGGAGTGGATTGAATTAGACTTTCCAATTGAAGCAGAAGAAAAAGTTGAACCACCAAAAAAACTTTTAGAAGCCCTTAATGTAGTTCCTAAATATGTTGGGAAAAACAGAATGGATTATTTAATTGAAGTGGATAACGAAGACATTGTACGAGGTATTGAACCTGATTTTAGAAAGTTAAAGGAAGTAGACACTAGAGGTGTAATTATTACAAGTAGTTCAGATTCTAATCAGTATGATTTTGTTTCCCGCTTTTTTGCCCCAGCAATCGGGATTGATGAGGATCCAGTTACTGGTTCGGCTCATTGTTGTCTAGCTCCTTATTGGAATAAGAAGTTAAATAAAAATGAATTTATTGCATATCAGGCTTCTCAAAGAGGAGGAACCTTGAAAATCAGATTTGGAAAAGAAAGGGTATATTTAAGTGGAAAAGCAATAATGGTGATGGATGGGGATTTATTAGCATAATCAATTATATATCTAGATATTATTGACAAATAATATTTGTATTATACAATTAAATCGAGGTGGAAATAATGCTGGAAGAAAAGATAAAAAATGAAGGGTTAGATTGTTGTGTAACTGAAGTCGGGGAAATGATACAAAATTTAGTCAGAACACTAAGAGTCTTTGAAAGAAATGCAATTACTGATGAGGGCTTTACTATTTCTCAAAGCTATATCTTGATTTACTTACTTAAAAGCGGTTCTTTATCTATGAATGAAATTAGTGAAAAGATGAATCTGGACCGGAGTACTATTACCAGAATTTTAGATAATTTAATCCGTGATGGATATATTGAAAAAAATCGTTCAAAAAACGATGGTAGAGTTATTCTGGCAAGTTTAACTCCCCAGGGAAAAGAAAAGGCCGAAGTATTAAAACAAAAGGTTAATCAATATTATAAAGAGATTATTGACGCAGTTCCTGAGGGGGAAGTGCTTGAGGTAGTTTCTTCTGTTAATACTTTACTTGAAGCTTTAAAAGAAGTAAGACCGATGTGTTGTTAATAAGAAAAATTTTGTAAAATACTTGTATAATACAAATCAATAAAAGGTTGGGTTAAAGAAAATAATAAACTATCTGTTTTTGGTTCGATTGGTTTTGGTACCTTTACACCACTTTGTGTTTGTGGCACAATGGCTGTTATCTTATCTATGTTTGCTTCCTATTTACCCTGGGTACCGATAATGGCGTTTTTAGTATTGTCTCCTTTAACAAGTCCTTCTCAGTTTATATTTCAAAACAGATTTTTAGGTTTTAAACTTGCGGTAGGGGTATTAACCTTTTCCATATTATTAGGTATTACAGCTGGTTTTCTGGCTAATCTTTTAGAAAGAAAGACTACTTTTTTTAATAGTCAATATAGATTAGCAAAAGAAAATAAAAATAATAAACCAAATGAAATAAATCAAGAAGAAATAAGTTGTTGTGGTAAGAGTAATAAGAGGGCAAAAACAAGTGATAAAGAAGTAGAGGAAAAAACAGCTTGGTTCAAAAAAATAAAATTACTAGAATTCATAAGAGAATTTTATAACCTAGGGATGAAAAAAGTATTACTCTATTTCATGATATTTATAGCTATTGGCCAGTTAGTAGAGATAATGGTTCCTACCAAAGTGATATTAGAACTATTTAGTGGGGACAAAGCCTATTCTATTCCTTTAGCTGCTGCGATTGGTTTACCTTTATATCTAAGTGGTTCATCATCCTTACCATTGTTACAAAGTATCTTAGAATTAGGAGCCGGTAAAGGAGCTATTTTAGCTTTCCTAATTGCCGGACAGGGTACAGGAGCAGCAGTAATTACAGGAATGTCAGCAATCATAAAAAAGAGGGCTTTACTTTTTTATGTAGTTTTTGTTTTGTTTGGAGCAATTTTCAGTGGTTAAATATATCAAGCTTTAATAGTATAAATTTTAAAGGAATTTTCGTTTTTGTAATCAATTATATATATTAGTCAATTATTTATATTTTGCTATTAATATATTAAAATTAACATTAAATAATAAGGAGTGGAACTTATGACAACGCAAGTTTTAGTGGCTGTATTATTTGTAATAGGAGTTGCAGTTATTGTATCATTAAAAAACAAAAATAAATAAACAGATGGTTATTATGGCTAATGATTTTAACTGGATTTGGTATTAAATAAGTCTTTATTACCATGATAATTATTACAGATTTTAATTTAAGATAATGTAGTATTAGTTCTATTTTTTTAACAAGACCGAAAGTATGATAAGATTAATATAGAGAATACATTATAAAAAAAGGTTAAAGAACAGTATGATTGTATTTATTAGAAAAAAATAAACAAAGAGATTACTCTGAGAGGGGGATATTATGGCAGAAGAAAAAGCAGTAAAAAAAGCAGTAAATTGGTATAAGGAAAACCAAGCTAAATATAAAAAACTATCAAGAAAAGTTGAAAAAATTATAAAAAGATTATTGGAAGATAAGGATATCTATTATCATAGTATTGAAAACAGAGCTAAAAGTATCGAGAGTTTCAGAAGAAAAGCTAAAAAAGATAAATATAAAAAACCTCTTAAAGAGATAACAGATTTAGCAGGTGTAAGAATAATTACCTTATTTGAAAAAGATGTATATGAAATTAGTGATTTAATTAAAGAAGTGTTTAAAATAGATTATGTGAACAGTGAAGATAAAGCAGATTTACTAGATGCAGATAAAATGGGATATAAGTCCGTGCATTATATAGGTACCTTAACAGATGAACTTATAGATTTGAAAGAATTTGATATATTTAAAAACCTTAAATTTGAAATACAGATCAGAAGTATTCTACAGCATGCCTGGGCCGAGATTGAACATGATAGAAATTATAAGCTAAAGGGGAATTTACCTAAACATCTTCAGAGAAGATTCTATTCCCTATCTGGTATGTTAGAGATGGCAGATCGAGAATTTAATCTACTTGCTAAAGAAGTAGATGATTATAAGGAGAAGGTAAAAGAAATTACCCGAAATGGTCAAATAGACATCAAAACAAATAAAACCTCTCTACAAAGATACCTCTTAGCAGAATTCAGGGCAGAAATAAAAGAAGATATAATTGAACCTACTTTTGTAAGTGAATCTGAATCAAATAATATCTTAAAAGAATTGGATAGATATGGAATTTGGGATTTAGTTAAACTTGATTCCATAATACCAGAAGAAGTCCATGATGTAATTCTAAAAGAATTAGATTCTTCTTCCAATTTAAGTTTTATAAGTCTATTAAGACTTCTAATGATAATAAATGACCATCGTAAATATTTTGAGAAAGTCTGGAAAAGAGATTTTAATATATTAGATAAAGACTCAGTAATAATAATGAAAAAATATGAAGTTCCTATAAAAAAATTAGCTGAGGAATATGATTTTGATATAGAGCGCAGATAACATGATCACAAAAAAATAATAAATAAGGTAAATTAGTATTGGGGGAAGAAAATGAAACCAAAGCTCGAGTCTGCTTATATCTGTGTACAAAATATGGAAAGAGCAGTTAATTTCTATCAATGGTTTTTAAAGAGAGAAAGCAAGAAATTAAAAGAAAGTTTCTACCTATTTGATATTGATGGTTTTAGATTATTCCTTTTTGAATATGGTTTAGAAAATGAAGATGTAAACTATGGTGATAATTGTTTATTAAGCTTTGAGGTTGAAAATGCACCTCAGCTATTAAAAAAAATGAAAAATAAGGGTGTTGAAATAGTTTTTCCGTTGGAGACCATCCTAGATAATTATGTTTATGAATTTATTGATACCGAAGGAAATCATATTGAAGTTTTTTCAAAAATATAATATTATTACTAAAAAATAGGTGGTGGTTATTATTAAAAGTAATAGTAAAATAATAATAATTTCTGTATTAAGCGGGGTAATTGCGAGTAATGTAGCAACTAAGGCTGATAGTTTGTTTTCAGCCTTATTAATTGCAGTTGTGATAGGTTTAGCAGTTGGATTAATAGGAGTTAAAATTCTACCCGGCGATTAATTATGTTTTCGCAATAAATTAAAGAAAAAGTTAAGTATATAGGTTATAACATGTATAAAAACTAATAACTGGACTTTATTGATTTTAAAAACAAAAGGGGAGTGATCTCGATGGAAAAGATCATTTCTGGTGTTAAATTGGAATTTGTGACTGGTGATATTGCTTTTCAAACCGATATTCAAGCTATGGTAAATGCAGCTAATGCACAGCTGAAAATCGGGGGAGGAGTAGCGGGAGCAATCCATAGAGCTGCTGGCCCAGGACTTGAAAAAGAATGTAGGCCTCTAGCACCAATTAGTCCCGGGGAAGCAGTAATTACAGGAGGACAAAACCTTCCTAACGATTACGTAATTCACTGTCTAGGACCGGTCCATGGAAGGGATAAACCGGAAGATAAATTATTATCTGACTGCTACAAAAATGCTTTAAAACTGGCAGAAGAAAATGAAATTGATTCTATAGCATTTCCGGCAATTTCTACGGGTGCTTTTGGTTATCCGATAGAAGCTGCTACAAAGGTAGCATTAGATACTATTTTAGAAATGCTTGATACACTTGAAACGATTGATACAATTCGTTTTGTACTTTATAGTAAAAATGATTTAGACATATATAAAAAAGTATTTTCAGAATTGGTAGATTAAAAGTGCTTAATACAGGAGGAAAAAGATGAAAACAATTGGTTTAATTGGAGGAATGAGCTGGGAATCTTCCTTAGAATATTATAGGATAATTAATGAATTAGTAAAGAAAAAATTAGGTGAACCCCATTCCGCTAAATCCATAATGTATTCTGTAGATTTTGCTGAGTTTGAGAACTTACAGCATCAAGGAAACTGGAACTTGTTATCAGATAAGATGGTTAAAATCGCCCAAAAGTTAGAAAAAGCAGGTGCTGACCTGGTTTTGATATGTACTAATACAATGCATAAGATGGCTCCTGAAGTACAAGCGAGTATCAATATTCCATTGTTACATATTGCAGATGCTGCAGCAGATGAAATCAAGAAACAAAATATAAAAAAGATTGGACTATTAGGTACTAATTTTACGATGGAACAAGACTTCTATAAAGGTAGACTAAAAGAAAAACACGGAATAGATGTAGTCATACCTGAAAAAGAAGAAAGAAAAATAATTCATAATGTAATCTATAAAGAATTGATTTCCGGTCTAATTAAAGATCAATCTAGAGCTAAATTTATAAAGATAATAAAGAACCTCAAAGCAAGGGGAGCAGAAGGTGTAGTATTGGGTTGTACGGAAATTCCTTTATTAATAAAAGATAAGGATGTTGATATTCCGGTATTTAACACTACAGAACTCCATGCGATAAAAGCAGTAGAAAAATCTTTAGAATAATTCAACTAATAAGTTTGGAGGAAAAGATCGATGAAAAAAGCCCTTAAAATAGGGATAATAACCCTAATTATTATAGTATTAATTGGGTTTGGAGCGGTTACCTGGTTTAGTAACAACATATTTAATGAAATGACTAAAAAAAGAGTAGAAAAAAACAGTAGTTTAATTCAAACATATGCAGACGAGATAGATCGGATTGAAACAATAAGTTCAGATGGATTAAAGATTAGTTCCTGGCGGTTTAAAAAAGAGAATCCAACCGGTATAGTAATAGTCTTGCACGGAATGGACGGTCAAGACGCTTCTTCTTTGTTAGAGTTTGGTAAGTTTTTTAGTGAAAATAATTATGAAACATTTTGTTTAGATATGAGAGCCCATGGTAAAAGTGAAGGCAAAAAAATTGGTTTTGGCTATAAAGAAGTTAAAGATTTAGAAGCCCTTTTAGATTGGATAAACTCCCAATCAGAATATGAAAATAAAGAGATTATTCTTTATGGTATTTCAATGGGGGGAGCGACTGCAATCAATACAGCAGCTGAAAGAGATGAAGTTGATAAGGTGATAAGCGTTAGTGCTTTTCAATCTATTGAAAAAACCTTTCTGGACTATATGAGGATGGATGGTGTACCTGAATTTGTAGTACAGACTTTTAAACCGAGTATTAGATTATTAACCAGATTGAAGTATGATAGTAATCCACTTCAGAATGCTCCGATAAGTAAAATTAGAAAAGTTGATAAACCAATATTAATAATTCATGGGGACCAGGATCAACAAATATTAATAGAACAGGCCTATAATTTAAAAGAAGCCACAGGTCAAAATGCAGAACTTTGGGTTGTTAAAGATAGAAACCACATGGTTGTTACTGATATTTTAAATCCAGATTATGAGTGGTATAGAAAAAGAATATTAGAATTTATAAATTAATTTATTTCAAAGAAGGAGGTTATTATTAAGTTGAAACTTAATAGTTTCAGCTAATATATAATTATGATTGTAGGAATAAGTGCAGGAAGAGAACAGAAAGTAACAGAGCAAGCGGTTAAAACAGTGTTAGAAGAAACTGAACAATCAAATGAATTCTATTCCCTATCTAGCTTTGAAATATTAACCTGTGATGCCTGTAATGGCTGTATAAGAACAAATAGATGTGTAAAAGATGATAAGCTAAATGAAATAATAGAATCTATGATTAAGGCCGATGGTATTGTTTTTGGAGCACCTGAATACTGGGATGGCATGAACGCTAAAGGTAGGGCTTTTTGGGAAAGAGTTGCCTTCAGTCTTAGGCATAACGATAATTATCCTCTTGCAGATAAACCAGGAGTTATAGTAGGAGTAAGTGGTGACGGTGATTCAAGATATGTTTTGAAAGATATAAAAAATTTCTTTGATGACGCAAAAATTAATACAATAGATCAGATAGAGGTAAGGGGAAAATATGCTTGTTTTTCATGTGGTTTAGGCCATATTTGTAGAGCAGGTGGTTTAACCAACTTTTATAATATCCCCGTAGAAAAATCTGATATGATTACACCTGAATTATGTGAACAATATCCGGAAAACGAAAGTCAAGAAAAGGATGTACTTGTTGAACTAAAAGAAGCAGGTCAATTTTTGAAGAAAAAGATATAAAAAATTATTATACGAAGTTTAAGGCCACAGAACTGTGGCCTTTTTTATATTTTTTTATAAAGAAAAACAATAACAATAAAAAAGCTTATTTAAGTCTTTCCTTAACTGTTAACTGAAGGATAATAAGTTAAAAGAAAATAAATATTTGTAATTATTTTATAAATATAACAGGAGAAAATAATTTTTTATACAAATTAATAACTGACGTTAATGCAAATATTCTGATTGTTTTAATAAATGAAAACAGTCATATATATTTTATTGGAAAAAAGGGGGGGTTATATGTCTGAAATACTGACTATATATACACTAGGTAATTTTCAAGTAGTGAATGAAGAAGAGCTGGTAACCAAAGAGCAAAAGACTTCTAGTAAACGCTGGAAGTTATTTCAATACCTATTAACATTTAATGAAAGAGAAATTTCACGTGAAGAATTGATAATGGTATTGAAATTACATAAAAACAATGATCCTGAAGGTGCTCTAACAGCGCTTGT
>CAJXKY010000051.1 GCA_913055675.1 uncultured Halanaerobiales bacterium | reverse complement strand
TAAAAGTATCTCCGAGTCTGTAACAAGATAGGAGTAGTGGGTACGGACTACCCGAATAGGTAACTTGATCGATATTGTGGGTGAAATTCATCTTGTGTCCCATAATATCAAGCGACTATGAAGCTCGGTATTTCAATGCCGAGTAGTTCACGTATTAATAAAGCTTTAGATGTTAAAGAAGATATGGGTATAGGTGAATGGAATTTAAATTATGCAAAAAAGGAATTAGAAAAGAAGGGGTTTGAAATAATAAAATTTATTGAAAATTTTCCAAAGTTGAGATTCTATGATATAGAGGCTTTGATATATTATCTAAAAGCAGTTCCCTGACAAGTAGATGATTTTTCGGTGGAGAGTTTTAAATCCCAATTAAAAGAAATATACAAGCTGATAGAGTCCAAGAACTATTTTGAAGTTGCAGAACATAGATTTTTTATAATAGCTAGAAAGTAAAAATTATATGTTTAAATAAGTAAATCTCCCATAAGTAAAGGGAGATTTACTGTTATTATATATCGAATTTATTTTTCTAAAAATCGGTTTACCTTTTTCATTAGTTGTTCCAAATCATCTACGAGAGGAGAATGGCCACTTCCTTTGAGTATATCTAGTTTAGCATTTTCACCAATATCTTCTACAATTTCATTCGGCATATTTTCAGGTATGATATTGTCATTTTCTCCGTAAAGGACCAAAGTAGGGATATTTATTTGCCCAGCTTCTCCAGTACCTTCCTCAAGGCCATTGGATTTATCACTAATATTAAAGTGATTTAAGGCATGGTATACTTCAACTAAATTTCTTTGTGTAAACATGTCTTCAATATATTCATCATATCTTCCTTCGGGAGGTTTGTTGTTATTATAGATTAAAGTATTCCAGACACTTTTCATAAAAGATTTATTCTTATTTTCGATTGCATTGAGAGTAGGCTTAATATTTTGTTCATCATTAGCAACTTCCTTTAGAGTTTCTATCCTCTTTTCAGGTATTATATTGCCTTCTTCATCTAGTTCAAACAATGGATTGCCGCGTGAGCTGATTGATTCTAAGAGAATTAATTTATTAACTTTATCCTGATTATGAGCAGTATATTTCATGGCTGTACAGCCTCCGGTAGACCAACCCATTATACTAAAATCTTTTAAATTGAGTTCTTTAATAAATAATTCTAAATCATTAGTAAAGTCTTCTATGGAATCAATAGGATTATTATATGTTGAGATACCAAAACCTCTCATGTCAGGAGCAATTAATGTATATTCTTCATTAAAATTCTCTAAAAATAGATCCCAATGTTTAGATGAAGTCATATTTCCATGTAACAAGAGGAGTAATTTATCTCCTCTTTTTCTTTTTCTATAACCTAAAGTTTCTCCGTTTGGTAGTCCAACTTCTTTTAGATCACTAATCATTTTAAAATTCCCTCCTCAAATTTAACTCTATAATTACATTACTATTATATAATTTAGATAAAAACTAAAAATGACCTGTCTATTTTATCTTTTTAAGAATTGTAGGCAAGAAGAAAAGACTTAAAAACATACCTGAGAGCATAGAAATCAACATTAAAGTTGATACATAAAGATTTATTCTTAGAGGTGACATCAGTAATGCGCTTAATCCCAAGGCTAATCGAAAGATTGGTCTTGATGTATAATCATAAGCTTTATCTATTGCTTTTTTAGTATTATGTCCCTATTTTTTGAAGCTCATCCAAACTAATGTGAAATGGGCAGTATAAGCAATCAACCCCTGTTGTTATACTGAAGAAGGCTGCTGTAAATAAATTGAGGGATATATTGCTCAACCCTAAAAATCCAAAGAGTATAATAATAGTAAAACCATAGTTAGTATTTAAATAATAGTCTGAGTAAGTGTTTACTATATTTTAAAACAAATTTTTAAAAAAATAGCGATAAATAGATGAAAGGACTTTTTTATAGAGATTAAAATAAGTCTAATATGTTTATAATATTTAACTTAAATGAGGATTTATACTGGGTTTAATTAATATATTAGCATTCAGATAGTATTATACAAATATTAATTGTGTAAATTTATATAAGGATAGAACGGGACCTACTAAAAATTATATAAAATAATTTTGTATAATTATAAAAGAAAAAAATAAATGAATGTAAATATAAACAATTATAATAGCATACAATGGATAATTAAATATTGAATTAGATATGTTCTTTTGTTATACTTATAAAAAATTGTGCTCGCTTGAAAGGAAGATAATGTATGGATTTTGAACTAAATTTTTTCTATTGGTTTTTATCATTTATTCCAATAGTTGCAGTACTTACATTAATTATGGCTTTTAGATGGAGTGGTGGTAAATCAGGAGCTTTTAGTTGGTTTACAGCTGCATTTATAGGTTATTTCTTTTTTGGAGCTAATCTGAAAGTACTTGCAGTAGCTTCCTTAAAGGGTCTTTGGACAACAATATTTATTTTATATATTATCTGGGGAGCTATGGCATTATATAATATTGTAGCTAAAATAGATGGTTTTGAAGTTATAGCTAGTACTTTTACCGGACTAACTGGTGAAACAAAGGTGTTGCAGTTGTTGGTAATAAGTTGGGGGTTTGTTTCTTTACTTCAGGGCGTAGCAGGCTTTGGAACTCCTGTAGCAGTAGCAGCACCATTACTAGTTGGTTTAGGTTTTAATCCTGTTATTGCAACAAGTGCAGCCCTATTAGGTAGAGCCTGGGCAGTTACTTTCGGTTCCCTTGGTTCATCTTATGCCGCTTTATTGAAGATGACAAGTCTTGATCCAGGGGGACTTGCTTTTTGGAGTAGTATCTTTTTAACTATCGTTTGTATTGTAACAGGATTAAGTATTTCATTTATGTATAATGGTAAAAAAGGGTTAAAAAAAGGTGCTCCTGCTGCCTTAATAATAGCTATAAGCATGGGATCTACTCTAATTATTACAGCTAACTTTATTTTACCTTATATAGCTTCTTTAGTAGCAGGTTTAGTTGGAATGGGAGTGGGAACCTTAGTTTTACCAAAAACAAAGTGGTATAATAATAACCCGGTAAAACAAGTAGAAAAGGAAAATAAAATGAGTTTTCATACTGCATTTGCACCTTATTATACGCTTTTAATATTAGCTTTTGGTATATACTTAACTCCCTTAAAAAGTATACTTTCTAAATTCCAAATTGGTTTATCTTTTCCGGGGACTGAAACGACATTAGGTGTAGTAAATGAAGCTACAGCTTCTTATTCTCCAATTTCTTTATTTACAACTCCTGGAACCCTTGTTTTTTTATCAGTTATAATTGCAATTATTTATTTCATGAAAAGTGGATTATGGAAAAAAAACTATGGAAGAGAAGTTGTGGGTTCATTAATAAAACAAGCTATACCTTCTACTGTTACTGTGATGACAATGAGTATGATGGCGGTAGTCATGATGGAAACTGGAATGACATCATTTTTAGCTAAAGGTACTGCAGAGATAGCTAGTAATATTTTCCCAGGAGTTTCACCTTTCATTGGTATTTTGGGGGCTTTTATGACAGGAAGTAATACCTCTTCTAACATAGTATTTGCAGCTTTTCAGAAAGATGTAGCGGTATTTTTAGGAATTAATAGTTTAATTATTGCTTCTCTTCAAACTACTGGTGGAGCTATTGGTACAATAATTTCCCCAATGAATGTAGCATTGGGTACCGGAGTTACCAAGATAGTAGGAAGAGAAGGAGAAATTATAAGAAAAACAATAATATATGTGATTATAATGGGACTTTCAATTGGAATTCCTGCATTATTTTTAATATATTATCTAGGGATATAAATAGTATAATATTAAAAAAGCAAGGGTGAATATAGTGAATAATAACTTATTTGATATTATGGATATTTTTAAAGAGAAGGATAGAAATCGTGGTCTTTTATGGTCAGTTATTATAACCTGGCTTAATTTTCCCTTCCTTTATTGGGGAGTGACAACAAACAATTCAATGATTATAACTTTAGGTTTAATTATCGCAGCAATTGGTACTGGATTTACTCTCTATTTCGGATAAGATAAAATCTATATTTCCTTAAATAAATTTGATCTATAATTATCAGATTAGGGGGGATTTATTATTGATGAGATTGATTATACGATATTAAATGAATTGGAAGATGATGGACGGATTAGCTATGCTGAATTAGGAAGAAAAGTAGATTTAACAAGAGCTAGTGTAAGAGAACGGATTGTGAAATTAAAAAATGAAGGTGTAATTGAAAAGTTTACTGTAGTGTTAAATCCAGAAAAAATAGAAAAAGGCCTTTCAGCATTTTTTGAAATAGATGTAGATCCAAATCATTTAGATGAAGTTGCAACAAGATTAGCTGAAGAAGAAAGAGTTTACAGCCTGTATTTAATGACTGGGGCTAGCACCTTACACATGCATTCTCTTTTGTCTGATCAGGATGAACTGGAAGATTTCATGATTAGTAAAATTTATTCTCAAAAAGGAATTAGTAGAGTTAGAAGTAATATTATTTTAAAAAGATATAAAAGTCGTGAAGGTGGAGCAAGATTATAATTCTAAAGAACTGGCAGAAAGTAAAATTTCTGTCAGCTTTTATTTTTTTAGCAGGAATTATGGGTTTTATGGTCAAACTTTTAATATATACTATTTATACAAAAAAGTAATAATAATAAAATGTTATAACCTCAAAAAACTTTAAATTGGTATAAATGGTATAATTTATTACAATTCTTAAAATGGAAACGAACTTCACTAAGTTAAAAAACCTGAAGGAGTTGCTTAAATAGTATGGTGCAAATTTCCAAAAAATAATTTAATGAGGGGTATAATAAAAATGATTAATAACAAAGCAGAAATTAATGAAAAGTTTAAACGTGAGAGGTGGATTGTTTTATTTGGAGGATTTTTACTTTCATTAATGGGAGGTATGAGTTATGCCTGGGGATCATTTGTATTACCCTTAGTTCGAGATTGGGGTTGGACAACAGCACAAGCAAATATGCCCTTTACTGTTATGATTATAGTATTTTCGATATCAATGATACCTGCAGGATGGTTACAGGATAGATTTGGTCCCCGTAAAGTTGCTTTAGTAGGAGCTATTTTGTTTTTAGTAGGTTATAGCATGGCATCACTTATGCGATTTTATACTAACCCTTTATGGCTTACTCTTACTTATGGTTTTGGAGTTGGGGTTGCCTGTGGACTCACATATTCTACTATTGCACCAACAGCACGTAAATGGTTTTCTGATCGACCTGGATTCGCAGTTTCTATTGCAGTTATGGGTTTTGGACTTGCTGCTGTAGTATTTGCACCTCTTAAAAAAAGCATGATAAATATGTTCGGGGTTGATGGTACTTTATTAGTCATTGGAATTTTTGTGACAATAGTTGCTTTTATAGGTGCAAAACTAGTAAGAAATCCTCCTGAAGATTGGAATCCACCTTCATCTCATAATTCTAATAATACAAATGAGGAAGAAATTAATGTTAAACCACTTGAATTTATAAAGACGCCAAGGTTTTATATTCTTTGGTTAGCACTAGCTGCAGTTATAGGAGGAGGTTTGACTGCTATCGGACTTTTAACTGCGTATGGAGAATTAGAATTGCAATTAGCTCCTGCTTTTGCTGCTTTAGCGGTTTCATTTTACTCCTTGGCAAATGGACTAGGTAGACCTGTTATGGGTTGGTTAGCAGATCGATGGGGTACGATTAAAGTAATGATTGGTGTTTATACGGTCCAAGCAGTAGTTTTTTTGATTTTTCCCTGGGCAGCTACAACTCCTTTGAGATTATTTGTATGTGCTCTTCTATTAGGCCTTGGTTATGCTAGTACTTTTGCTCTTTTTCCTGTTGTTGTTGCAGCTGTTTCGGGAACTAAACATCTTGGTATGAACTACGGTCTGGTGTTTAGTGCTTTTGGGATGGGGGCAATAACTAGTCTTATAGGTTCATGGCTTTTAGATATTACCGGTTCTTTTAATTCGGCTTTTCTTTTAGCAGGATTTGCTACAGTATTTGGTCTTATTTTATTAATTGTTCTTCATCAAAAATTCTTTGTAAGCTGATATATTTCGGACGTTTTTTTGAACAAGTTTTTATTTAATATGTAAAGATGAAAAAGAAGTGAAAGGTTAAAAAATTCAATATAAAGGTTGGATGGACAAGATGAAAATTATAAAATATATATTATTATTTGGCGGAAGCCTGCTATTAGTGCTTTTGGTGTTTTCTACAATAAATCATATCTATCAACTGAAAAGTGAAGCTAAAAAATATCCGCCTCCAGGAAAATTAGTTCAAGTAAATAATAACAGGATGCATGTTTATAGTGAGGGTCAAGGGGAGACCACTCTTGTTTTTATGGCTGGACATGGTACAAGTAGTCCTACAATTGATTTTAAACCCTTGTGGAAGAAAATGTCGGATCAATATAAAATAGCCGTAGTAGAAAAAGCCGGTTATGGTTGGAGTGAAAAATCATCAAGCCCAAGAGATATCGATACAATGTTGGAGGAAACAAGAAAAGCATTAAAACTTTCAGAAAAAAACGGACCATATGTGCTGGTTCCACATTCAATGTCAGGATTAGAAGCAATCTATTGGTCTCAAAAATATCCCGAGGAAGTAAAGGCTATAATTGGACTTGATCCAGGCATTCCGGAAGTTTATGAAAATACTTCAGATCCATTGTTTCAAAAAGGAAAATTAAATTTCATGTCCTTTATATTAAGAATAGGCGTGTCAAGATTTATGGATAGGACAACACTAGAAAAAAATCTTCCTCTAATAAATTCTGAAGAATTAACAAAGGAAGATAAGGATAAAATGAGTGCTCTTTTTCATAGGAGCTCTATAACAAAAAATATGTTGAATGAAGTTGATTATATACAAGAAAATGCAGAAAAAATAAAAGACAAGGGTATTCCTGTGAATACGCCTATGTATTTTTTTGTATCTGATGGTAGTGAAGTAAGTTTTCCAAAGTGGGAGGAAAAATTAACTAATTATGTTTCTAATATTAATATTGGCCGGATAAAATATCTTAATAGTGGTCATTATGTTCATCATGAAAAGGCTGATCTTATAGCTAATGAGACAAAAATATTTTTAAAAGAAATTAATGTGAATTAAATTTATTAGTTGTGATTATTTTAGTCTGTATAACAAGAGAGTTGAGTTCGAAATTATTCAAATGATTTATAAGTTTATCGCTGACTATATAATAAAGGAGAAATTTAATGTTTAAAGATAATAAAATTAAGTTGTTTTTATTAATGACATTTGCTTTAATGTATATTCCCAGTTTTATTACAATAATATTATTAAGAACCAACACTTTTCTTTTTTCTACTCCAGTAATTCAGATTTTACAGTTTATTGCTGGAGGATCACCTACCATAATAGCATTTTATATAGTATATTATCAATATAATCAAGATAAAAGAGATGATTTTTTATCCAGATTGTTTAAATATAAAGTATCGCCATTTTGGTGGATTTATGCCATTACACTACCATTTCTGATTATGATATTTTTACAATTCATTTACTACCAAGACTTAAATCAAGTTTCATTTGAATTAAGTATCTGGTTAAGGCTTCCCTTAATACTCTTAATTAGTATATTTGCAGGGGGCTTAGAAGAAATTGGTTGGAGAGGTGTTCTATTTGTTGAGATGAAAGGCAAATATTCAATCATTATGCTGACATTAATAATCGGTATTCTTTGGGCCATCTGGCATCTACCATTGTTTTTTATAAAAGAACTTGCTTTTAGTGATAAAAATTTTTTATTATATCTTTTATCTACTATAATGTTCTCTGGTTTTTTAAGTTTTTTGATTATAAAAACCAGAAGTATTGCTTTAGCAGTAATAATGCATGCTTCTATTAATACAGCTGCAAATTATGGGGATATATTACCAGCAAACCAGGGATTTAGAATATACTTAGGATTAATTATATTAATTTTTATAAGTTTATATCTGATTTATAAAACAAAACCTGAAGAAGAGGTGATGATAGATTCTAATTAAAAACAGTATTTTCTTTCAGTGATAGCAATATTTAAATTCTAAGAAAATTTACAGCAATTAATAAAAAATCACATAAAAATTTCATATTTATCACATATTTTATTGTTAATATTATTTCATAAAGTGATGGTGGAATAAAAATATATAGGGACAAATATTCCATCAAGAGATATTTTGTAGCACCAATTGCCAATGAGAGAGCAAATGCCAAAATGCTATTATTTCCTCCTATTTAGCCCCGAGCAATCGGGGTTTTTTATTTGGAATAAAGTTTTGTATTAGAAATATAACAACTGGAAATATTGATAATTTTTTAAGTATTTATACCTACCTAAAAAATATTTTATATATAATTTTACTTTCTTTTTAAAAATCACCTTCCAATTACAAACATTATTTTGATAAATCCCCATTAATTTTTCTTTTATTATGCCTGACATATTTATTTTACCTTATTTTTTGTTTCACTTTATTTTTAAAAACATGCAAATATTTTGATAAAATTATTTATCTTTTGATATTTTCTTGTGGTTTATAAGCTCTAGAAGGCGAAAGCTGTTTTCTAAAAAAGTTTGCTGTTTTTATAGATGATATTATGTGTTATACTTAAAACCATGTGTCATATGTTACTATTGCTTTTTATCCAAATTATATTATGTAATATATTGATGCATTGTTTATTTTATTAATAATAAAAATATAAAAAAATTATTACAGAAACTAGTAAAATAATTGGAGGGATTAACATTAACTAGACTTAGTTAAAATATTATAAATAGATTAATAATTAATTTACTAGGAGGGTAAAAAAATGAATGAGGAATTTGATGTGTCAGATCAAGACAATATAGAAAAGATCAAAAACTTCTTTCGAGATTATTTTAGTAAGACTGCACTATGGATTATACTCTTAGTCCTTTTTGCTTTATGGGCAGGACAGGGTATATATTCAATAGATGCACCGGAAGTAGGTTTGGTAAAAAGATTTGGTAAACACGTTAAAACGGTAGGGCCAGGACTTCATTATCATTTGCCATCACCAATAGAAAAAGTGATTCCGGTCGATGTTAAATCTATTAGAAAAATCGAGGTAGGATATACTACGGTCTCTCCTCCCCCCAATCCTCGTTATAGAAGTAATAAAGAGGAAGCACTTATGCTGACCGGAGATAATAATATAGTTCATATAGAATTTGCTATACAGTATAAAATACAAAACCCTGAAAATTTTGCTTTTAATGTAATTAATGGTGAAGCGCTACTAAAAGAAATGGCCGAAGCAATTATGAGAGAAGAAATTGCTAAAAAAGAGTTCACTAGTATTATTACTACAGGAAGAGGAGAATTGGCTCAAAATGTATATGAAGATTTGCAGAAGTTAGTTAAGACTTATGATACAGGAATGATGGTTGAAAATGTAAAACTACAAGATGCTAACCCACCCGAACCAGTTACTGCGGCTTTTGATGATGTAAATAGTGCAAAGGAAGATAGAGAAACCTATATTAATAAAGCAGAGGCTTATGCCAACGAGGTTATTCCACAGGCAGAAGGTAAGGCGTCTCAAATAACTAATAAAGCAGCAGCATACAAACAAGGTAAAATTGCTGGTGCTCAAGGTGATGTAGCTAAGTTTAAAAATGTGCTTTCAGAATATCAGACTGGAAGTAAAGAAATAACCAGGACTCGTTTATATATTGAAGCTATGGAAGAGATACTTCCAAATACTGATAAAATAATTTTACCTAAAGATTCTTCTGGTAGTTCGGTATTAAAATTATTAGATCTAAATAAAATGTCGAACCAGACCGAAAGTACATCCAGTTCCGGAGGTGAAAAATAATGAAAAAAGTACTAACAATATTTGTTTTATTAGTTATAGTAATAGCTAGTTTTAATTTATTTTTCTTTACTGTAGATGAAACTGAAAGTGCAGTGGTCAAACAATTTGGGGATGTAGTTAAAGTTGCTAAAACCCCGGGGCTTCATACCAAGCTACCAATAGTTCAGGATATTACTTATTTGGAAGACAGAATTTTGTCTTATGATATTGAACCCAGAAAGTTAATTACTTCTGATCAAAAACATCTTTTGGTTAACAATTATGCGCTCTGGAAAATTGAAGATTCAAAGAAATTTGTTCAGACCATGAATGGTAGAAGAAGCATCGCTCAAACTCGTATTGATGATATTGTTTATTCAAACTTAAGAAACAAATTAGCTTCTGAAACCTTTAATGATATAGTATCAGGTAAAAGAACCAAATATCTTAATATGGTTACTGAAGAGAGTAAAAAACAGTTAAAGGATTATGGTATTAAACTTATTGATGTAAAAATTAAGAGGGCCGATCTTCCTGAAGCTAATGAGGAAGCAGTATATGAGAGAATGTCTTCTTCCAGAAAACAGAGAGCTAGAGAAATTAGAGCAGAAGGAAATCGTGAAAGTGATAAAATTAAAGCTGAGGCTGATAAAAGAGCAAAAATTATTGTAGCAGAAGCAGAAAGAGAAGCTCAGGTTTTACGTGGAGAAGGAGATGCTAAAGCTCTACAAATTTATAGTGATACTTATTCTGAAGACAAGGAATTTTATCAGTTCTGGCGGAGCCTCAATTCTTATAAAGAATCACTGGCTTCTAAAAGTACTATTATCTTAAATGATGAGATGAAATATTTGGAATATTTTAATCCGAAAAAAGGACAATATGAAGTAGAAAAATAATTGATATTTTGCATAATGGCCACCTGAAAGGGTGGCTTTCTTATGGCTAAATAGATATTTTTTTGATTACATTAAAATGAGATGTTAAAATAAAAATGACAAAAAAACATATATAAAGGAGGTTTTTTGTATGGGCACAAACAGTTTTTCAGTTAATTCAGAACTGAAGTCAGCAAGTAAAATTAAAGTTTATAATAACAGAGGTCATGAAATTACTATTGATGAACCCGAGGGAGCTGGTGGTACTGATGAAGGTATGAATCCAGTTGAAATAACTTTGGCAAGCTTAGCGGGTTGTCTTTCAATTACAGCTAGTTTTTTAGCTAAAAAGATGAAGATTGAACTTGAAAGACTTTCAATAAAAATCGAGGGAGAAATTGATGAAGAAGCTATGTCTTCTGCTGACAATTTTTCTGGATTTCAAGAAGTAAGATATCATATTAACTTTGAATCTGATTCTAATAAAGAAAAAATAGAAAAACTTTATCATAGCATTGAAAAGTATTGCCCAGTTTCTGATACTATTAAAAATTCTGTTCCTGTAAAAGGAAATTATCAGTTAAATTAAAGTATGATTATTTAAATAGTAGTATAATTTTAATAAATCGATTTTTTTCTTTATATTAAAAAGTTTTCATTTATATACAATATAGAAACTGCATGCTGAAGAATAGTTAATCTATCTCTCCAGTATGCAGTTTTTAAATTTCAGGTATTTTTTAATCTATTATTTTATCCTAAGCCGGTATAAAGAGTTGTATTTGCAACTGTCATTATGGTAACTAAAATTGTATTTACAAATACTCCTGTATATACATTCCCGGTCATTTTATAAAATATCTTATTGAAAAATGTAGCTACAATTAGAGTTGGGATTAGAGCAAATAATAGGATACTACTTAAGGCTTGTGCAGGCCACAGGGCTGTACCTGTGATAAATAGCATTCCATAATGTAATATCATATAAATCACAAGACCACCAACAATGAGGGAACAGCCTAATAGATAACTTTTCCATCCTTTTGTTCTTTCAGTATTAGCGTTTACTGTAATTCCTGTGATATAGAAATAAAGGAAGAAGAAAGGCATATATTTGAGAGCAGAAATCAGATGTCTGATTTCAAAGGTTTTAACAGCCCAGGTCCAGAATCTAAAATCTGTTTTAAATACTGCATTTATAATAAATAATATGATATAGCCAATAAATACAGATATTACAGCAGTTATAAAAGCTGATAAGATTGATTTCCAATTAACTACAAAGCCGTACTGTTCTAATGATATATTACCAGAGCTTTTAAATAAATAGTGTGTTAAGATTGTAAGTATGGTAAGTACAGCAGTTACTGAAACGGCCCAGTAAATAATTTGATTTGTGGTGGGTTCATTGAAAAAGCTACCGAGTTTAAATATTTCTGAGGCATTAGTAATCAGCCAATAAAGGATACCAGAAGAGAAAATTAGTCCTATTGGACCAAGAATAACTGAACTAAGTTTTCTATTACCTTTTTTCATGAAAGCAACTACAAGTGCAATTATAGAGATTGCTAGTACAATAAGAGCGAAATATTTAAGTATTGTCATACCTGTTCCACTTTTACTCATTAAGGCCGGAAATAATAAAGCGGGGAACAAGGCACTAATTATTAAGATGATCCAATAGATAAATTTATTACCTGCTGTTTTAGGTGCTTGAATAGTTTCGTTAAGTTTTGTTTTGGCATTTGATAAGATAGGTAGATTTATTAAATAAGAAACTAATGGTATAAAGAACAAGAAAAATCCAAGCATTGCAATAAATTCAGATAGTTCTTTATAGAACCAGATTTGATTGTCTGGATTCAAATTCATATTAGCTTGATTAGGAGAAGTATATTCGCTGAAAGCAGTAGTGTAAAAATCTATCTGATGACTTGTTGTAGTAGCAGAAAAATGGTTCCAGGGATGTATTTCACTGGGAGTATAAAGTACTCTTTTTCCTCCTTTATCTAAGGTATACATTTCGCCACTTTGTGGATTGGAGGGATTCCCCAAGAAATTTTGACCTTCTTCAGTTTTAATATAATCTTTATATACAACAGTTTTGCCAGTTTCACGGGCTTGTGAATCAAAGAAAAAATCGTCATAATGAGCAGCAACTTTGCCTACCACTCGAGGTCCATGAGATTTAAATGCGACATCGGAAGTTACACCGACAAAACTTGTGAAACTGTAATCTGACCCCATTGTTAAGGCAGAATGGATTTTTCTGTATCCGTTTTCTGCAAAAAATTTCTCATCTTGAACTACAGCCATTGTAGAAGAAAATCCGCCCATAGAATGACCCGCAACAGCGAGAATTCCATTACCTGCTTCATCTTTTAATACATAATCCTGTTCATACATATAATTTGCGGCATCATGCATTGCAGTGGTCCAAAAGGAGAAAAATGCTTCAGAAGGCTTGAATTCAGTGGTATTTATGGAGTGGCCGTGATCATAAAGATCTAAAGATAATACAACATAGCCTCTTCTTGATAGTTCAATAGCAGGGGCATCCTGCATTTCGGCAGAATTTAAATAGCCGTGGGTTGTTACAATAGCAGGTCTGGGGTTATTACTATTGGCTCCCTCGGGCTTATAAAGTAACCCTGACAAGATACCTCGATTTGTTTCAAAATTTATTCGATCAACGTTTGTAGAATAAAAGGAAGTATTAAACATATGGGCAAATATACTTCCACCTAATATTAAAACAATTGCAATAAAAAAAAGTGTCTTCTTTTTGTTTTTAATAAAATTATTCACTATATAACCTCCTTGAATTTAATAAACGTTAGTATTTACCCCCCCTTTTTGTAAAGTGTGTTAAGATAAGGAAAACTGTATTATTGAAATTAAAGTAATTAAAACAGCATTAATTATTATATATAAATCAAATGTATCATTATTTAATTTGCATATTTAACAAAATATTCCTTCAAATTTTAATAAATAGTAGAAAACCAGTTGTATAGGTATGAAGAACTATAATTAAGAATCCTTATCACATTATATCTTTAGAGTATAGAAAGGGTCTAGAATAATTATAGCCAATATATATAATGAGTTGATGATAATAAAATATATTATTAAAGTATAGATTTTCTTTTAAAGTTTGTAACTGCAAATGAATATTGGAGGTGGTTAAGAAATGAAGGAAAATCAAATATTTATTAACTATGGAGCTCAAGCAAGAAAAATGGTTAAAGAATTATTATCAGAAATTAAAATAGAAGCCGAATTAAAAAAAGAGTATCTTATTGCTCTTAAACCGAATTTAATTAATGCTACAAAGTCACAAAAAGGTGCCACTACAGATCCAGAACTTGTTAAAGGAGTAATAGAATATTTAAAGGAGAAAGATTTTTATAATCTAATAATCATGGAAGGTTCCTGGGTTGGGGAAAATACAAAAAATGCTTTTAAACATTGTGGTTATAAAGAAGTTTCCCAAAAATATGAAGTTCCACTTTATGACTTGCAAAAGGATGATTATATTACTAAAACATACCAAAATATAAATATAGAGATAGCAGCAACTGCTCTTCATGCAGATTATATAATTAATCTTCCGGTTTTTAAGGGACATTCACAAACTAAGATCACATGTGCACTTAAAAATATGAAAGGCTGTATTTCCAATAGTGAAAAAAGAAAATTTCACAGGCAAGGTTTACACAAACCTATTGCTTATTTAAATAAGCTTATAACTCAGGATTTAATAATTGTAGATGGTATCTATGGCGATTTAGATTTTGAAGAAGGTGGGAGTCCGGTGAAAATGAATAGAATAATGGCTGCAAAAGATCCGGTTTTAATTGATAGCTATGTAGCAGACTTAATGGGTTATTCTACTTCTGAAGTTGAATATATCGATATTGCTGATCAAATTGGTGTAGGGAAAAAGGATTGGAAACAAGCTGAAATAAGAGAATTAAATCAAAAACAAACTGTAAAAATAGAACATGCTACTGGAAATATAAAAAAGTATGCTTCCAAAATTAGAGCTAAAGATGTTTGTTCAGCCTGTTATGGTAGTTTAATTCATGCCCTTAAAAAAATTGATGAAAGGGGTAAACTTGAAGACATACCAACCCCAATTAAAATAGGTCAAGGTTTTCAAGAGGAAGAATTTAAAGGTTTGGGAATTGGAAACTGTTGTCAGGGAGCAGAGAAATATATTCAAGGATGTCCCCCTAGTGCAAAAAATGTAACGAACTTTTTATTAAAAAATAATAAGAGGGATAATTAACTATGAATAAAGGTAATTACCTTTAAATTTTTCCTATAAAGAGGATTATAAGGGTTTTTCTATAATTATATTAATAGATATATATTAATGATATTAGTTAGAAATTAGCTCACAGATACCCTAAAAGATAAATATTTAAATTTCTATTGTTCAGCTCCTTTTAAGTTTTATAAGTCATCATCAGGTAATAGCGTTAAAACCGCGGTGTTCAATTGACGCCTCTGATGATGTAAATCAGGCAGGTGGCAGTCTCAATAAAAGCGTTACTCTGAACTTTCAGAGCCGCAAGGAGGGAGATAGCCTGATCTGCCTGATTTAACCTTTTTAAATAGACAAAACAAGATGGAATAATTAACAGTTTTTCAACTTGGGGGGATCATCCCCAAGAAAAAAACAATAGGGGTGTATAAAATGAATAAAGAGCAAGCTGAAATATTGAGAGATGGCGATGGTTTTATTGCAGCACTTGATCAAAGTGATCGTAGTACTCCCAAAGCTTTAGCAAAATATGGAATAACAGAAGATGAATATGACAGTAAAGAAGAAATGATGGGCCTTATTCATGCCATGAGAACTCGTATTATTACTAGTCCTGCTTTTAATTCCGATAATATCCTTGCAGCTCTTTTATTTAAGCATACCATTCAAAACAAAATTGAGGGCAAGTTGACCGGTGATTATCTATGGGAGGAAAGAGGAGTAGTACCTTTTTTAAAGGTGGATAAAGGAATGATAGATGAAGAAGATGGAGTCAAATTGATGAAACCCATTACTGACTTGGATAAGAAACTAGAATTAGCTCATGAAACAAATATGTTTGGTACAAAAATGCGTTCTGTAGTAAAAAGTGCCAATCCTGATGGGATAGAAAAGCTGATTAAACAACAATTTGAATTTGCTAAAGAAATAATCGATGCAGACTTAGTGCCTATTGTAGAACCTGAGATAGATATTTATAGTGAAGACAAAAGAAGATCAGAGCAGTTAATGAAAAAAGAAATATTAAAGCAACTCAATAAATTATCTGGAGATAAAGAAGTAATACTGAAACTTTCTTTACCTGATCAGAATGGTTTCTATTCTGAATTTATAGATCATCCTAATGTTATGAGAGTAGCAGCACTATCTGGTGGTTATAGTCGTGAAGAAGCAGTGGATCTTCTTTCAAATAACCCAGGTATGATTGCTAGTTATTCTCGTGCTCTTCATCAAGGTTTAAAAGCAGATCAAACAGATGAAGAGTTCAATAATACTATTGCGAAATCAATTGAAGCGATATATGAAGCTTCAATGACATAAAAAATATTAAAGCGAAGACAATTTAGTTGAATATAAAAGTTATGTGCAATTTACAAAAGAAAATATTAATGGATTATAAAAGCCAGGGTATTAGATTAAACCCTGGCTTTTAATACATTAGTGAAAGTGAACTACTCGGCATTGAAATAACGAGCTTCATAGTCGCTTGATCTTATGGGACACAAGATGAATTTCACCCGCAATATCGATCAAGTTACCTAGTCGGG
>CAJXKY010000050.1 GCA_913055675.1 uncultured Halanaerobiales bacterium | reverse complement strand
CAGTGCTTTTCAATAATTCTTTACTACTCATTACTTTTCTAATCATAAAATAAGTCATGAATTCATCTAACTCAGTCGGGCCTATTTGTTCAATAGTAAACACTTCGCAATAATGCTTATTTTTACTATACATCACTTTTTCATATAATTCATTATTTTCTTCATCTAAATATTGATAACCATATCCACTTAAATAATGTTCGGATAAAGTAATTACATCATCATATTTATTATAAGTACTTTTTGCTAATCTTTCTTTTGTTCTTTTAAAAACTTATCTAAAGTTTTTTAAGTTTTCCAATTTCTAAATAACCCTCATATATATTTTACCGATTTCTCTTTAAAAAGGTAGCTCCATATCACCCTCATCTATATCATTATCATTCTTTTGAATACCATAAGGAGTTCCCCCTGAGGTATAACCTGCGATAAATTTAAATTGACTTTCCCTATAGGATTGTGGTTTATCATCTCCGTCAAAAGTATCATCCTCTGACTCATCAGTATCAAAATACCCTAAGACTTTTATTTCTTGATGGGCAGCAAAAACATCTACCCCATACCTTTCACAATAAGCTTTTTCTATATCATTCTCATCATAGTCAAAAATCCATTTTTTAGCATCCTCTAATCTCTCATCTTTAGAGTAATCTTTTAATTTTTCTTTTTTAGTCATTATTGTACTCACCTTCAATATATTCTATATTATGTTTTTTACACCAATCCTTAGCAATCTCAATATATATTTCTTCTTGAAAATTATACCAATCATCAGCAATACCATACCTGTGAATATTATTTTTAAACCTCCTAAAAGCCCCACTGCCCTTTATACAGTTATACATTATATCTCTTAACTCTTTATCTTCTATAGAAAGACAAAATGCTTCCATTATTTTATAATCATCAATATCCTGTCGGTCCGGCAATCTTATATACTCCATTGTTGATAAAATATCTTCTGCAAGTTTGATATTTTTCTGCTGCCATTCAGGAAAATCTTCTATATCATAATCACCTTCTGCAGATCTCAATTCATCATCTGTTATAAAGTAAACATTACCATCTTTTTTAGAATAAAAATAGTTGCTTTCCATACTTTGCAATTCGATTGCCTCCATAACATCTTCTAATTTAACAGTTAGTTTTGATATTTTTGCCCCTCCTTTATTAAGTGTCGTTTACTATAATTTTTCAGTTACTACAGCCAGAGTCCTAGAGTTAGAAGAATATTTTTTACCTGTTAAATCAGAATAAAAGGAATGATTTATAAAGCCGAAATTATCCAGTACTTTAGTTATTGTTCCTTTATCATAGTAATGTTCATAGATTCTATATAAAGATATTTCATCATCTTCATTTACAACAATAGTTTGATTTAAATAGGTATCTGCTTCTGGATAAAAAAACGTTTCGGTTAAAGAAACATAAGGGTTTTCGGCCCAAAAACCTTGTTGTACTGCCT
The DNA here is from genome assembly GCA_913055675.1 of uncultured Halanaerobiales bacterium. Classification (GTDB taxonomy): domain Bacteria; phylum Bacillota; class Halanaerobiia; order Halanaerobiales; family M55B127; genus M55B127. Next base: position 15,734 of record CAJXKY010000050.1, on the reverse strand, counting down.
CCCAGTTTTTATTAAGTTCATGTTCTTCCCTTTTCTTGGCAGTAAAAACATCAAATATAAATAACCCACCGGGTTTTAAAGCATTATTAACTTTTTCCAATAACTTATCACGTTCCTGATTAGTTAAGGCACCTAATTCACAATACATCATAATAACCGCATCATATTTTTGGTCATAATCAAGCTCTAAAAAGTTCTGAACCTTATATTCAACATCCAACTCTTCACTTTCTATTTGTTCCTTAGCATATTCTATTGATCTTTTAGATAGATCAATTCCGGTTACTGAATAACCTTTTTCTGCTAACCCCTTAGAATAAAACCCTGGTCCACATCCTAAATCTAGTATATTTTGATCTTTCCCGGTTAATATCCTTTCAACAAGCCAATCAATAGATTCTTCCATGAATTCATAAGATCGACTAGCAGCATCAAATTCAGGATCAATATGAACCTCTAACATCTTTTTTGATATATGAGGATCATCCCAGAATTTTTGATCACCTCTTTCAAATAATTTTGGTTTCTTAGATAAATTAATTATTTTTTTTATATCCATAGTTTTTCTCCTTTGAAAAATAATTTCATTTATAATTCATTATTAAAAAATCATACTCGGACAATATCAACCAATCTGTGATTGATAAAAATTTTCTCCCGACCTCTTTTTTCAACATTCAATATACCTAGTTCCACTAATTTATGCAGATAGTTTGAAGCTGTTTTTCTAGTTACATTAATATTTTCTTGAAGATCATTAATTCTAGTATAAAAGTTTTTAAAAATTACTTCAGTCAGTTTTCTTGAATATATTGTGGGTTCACTTTCTTTTATCTTATTATCTACATCTTGAAATAAATTATCAATTTTTTTTAATACTTTTAATGAACTATCAGACATTTTTTCAATTCCTTCCAAGATAAATAAAATCCAACTTTCCCAATCTCCTTTATCATGGGTGTTTTGAATTAAATGATAATATTCTTGTTTATTGTTATTTATATATTTACTCAAATACAAAATGGGGGAATCCAATAGGTTTTCTAAAACAAGATACAATATATTTAATATTCTACCTGTCCGTCCATTTCCATCATAGAAAGGATGAATGCTTTCAAATTGATAATGAATAACGGCCATTTTAACTAATTTTTCCACTCCATCTTCTCTATTAATATAATCCTCTAGATTTTTTAATAAATCTCTTATTTGAGATTCTTTGGCAGGAGGATTATATATAATTTCCCCTGTTTTATCATTTTTTAATACAGTACCAGATTGCTTGCGAATACCTGCATTGTTTTTTTCAATGTATTTTTGTATTTCTACTATTATATTTGTAGTAATCATTTCTTTTTCTCTTATTAGTTCATAACCTCGCCATAATGCCCTTTTATAATTAATTACTTCCTTTGCAGAATTTTCAATACGTTTAGTATCTGATATAGCATCAAATAATTCATCATGTGTGGTTATAATGTTTTCTATTTCTGAACTATCTTTCGCTTCATTAATGGTAATGGCATTAATTAATATATTCTTATTTGGAACCACATCAGCATAACCTTTTAGTTCAGCCAACTTTCTTTCTGCTTTAATCGCTGCTTTCATTATAGGTTTAGTCTCAATATCTACAAGTTCGCCATTATATCTCGGCGGTAATTTATTAAGCTTATTAGTCACAATAATCTCCCCTAAATATGTAATTTTTTACTATTATTACCCATATTATGATTATATACGTGATGATTACCCATTTCAATATTTTATGAGTAAATTTTTAACAATTTTACACATTTGTTTAGGGATAATAATTTAACTATATTAATATTATCCAATATCAATGATAAAACCCCTTATTACTTTCGCAAATAATAAGAGGTTCCAATATATTAAAAGTTGCTTCTATATTCATCTTCTAGAAGTGAGTACATATATTCATTTATGAATCCATCTTTCCAATAGTTATAATCTCTTAAAAGACCTTCCTTTGTAAAGTTCATTTTTTCTAGTAATTTACAGCTGGGAATATTTCCTTCAGTAACCTTTGCTTGAATTCTATGAACATCAAGAATTTCAAATCCATGTTTTAGCAAAACTTTTAAGGCTTCAACCATATAACCTTGGCCCCAGAATTTTTTAGAAAGGTCATAACCTATTTCACTTCTATTAGCTCTATTTCTATTCCAGCTGTTAAACCCACAGGTTCCAATGAACTCTTTATTTTGTTTATCTAAAATAACCCAACGATAACAGGTTCTTTCATCTTCTTTTTCTATATAATAATCAATTATTTCTTCTGCTTCTTTTATAGATTCCATAGTATCTATATCCATATATTTAGTAACCTCTGGATCAGAGAGATGTTTAAATAAATCTTCTGTATATTCTCTTGAAATCGGTTTTAATAACAATCTTTCCGTCTTTAATTCTTTTAGTATTTCAGATGAATTTTTCATTTCATCCTCCTAATTTTTTTATTCTTTAATAAACTTAGCTACTTCTGGATCTAATGATAATTTCCAGCTACCTTTAACTCCAGAACAAAGGGCTCCTACTTCCAGATGAGCCATTGCTATACCACAGTCTAATTTCCTTGAACCTTTCTCATCATCTGATTTAGCAAGATATACAACTATGCCATCATCTTCTACTCTAAATCTCCAGGGCTGTCTATTGATAGCAGATGGGGCTAACCTTGCTGTTTCTAGAGCAGTCTTTACCCAGTCCGGCCAGTTTTCATCCACACCATTTTCACATAGTTCTTCTAATGGTTTTCTTTTTTCACTAGAAACAATTGTTTTCACTAATTTTTCAGAAAGCTTTGTTTTATCTTTGGCATATCCTAGGGCTATCACTGATTTTATGATTTCATCATCTTTTATATCTACTTGTTTGGAAACATTTTTCTTTTTATAGGTTCCAGTTACCCAACAAGTTGAGATCCCCATAGAAACTGCTTCAAGTACTGCACCTTCACCCATATAACCTGACTTTTCGTTTTTATATGGTGTGTTCTTTTCAGCCAAGATTACCAGATAGGATTGAGCTCCTTCTATTTTACCATAAGAACCTACAAAACCTTTAGCAACTTCCTGAAAGCCATCTCTAACATATTTTATTCTTATACCCTTATATTTTTCATTCCATTCATCTAAAAATTCGGTGAACTTTTTTTCATCTTTATCTTTTAACGAGGCAGATAAAAAGGTTCTTATTGAACTTCTTTTTCTAACAGCTTCAAACCATTTTTCAGCAGGTATTTCCATTAATTATTCCTCCTTCAATTTGCTTGTTATAGTTTTTAAAATAACTTAACTTATTTTATATCTTAGTTTTATGATATTTGTAAATTATCTTTTTTGAGATTTAGAAATAAGTTTTTCTAAAAGCTTTTTACCAATACCTTTATTACGACATTTACTATCCAAATAGACTGAATTATCTACTTTATATTTATAGCATTTCTTTTCAGACCATTTAGACCACTTAGTTTGTTCTCAAAGAGATAAAGGATCCGTCTCAAAAGTTACAGTTAGGTTTTTAATCGCTTTATTATATATTTCATTTATTTTTTCTATATCTTTTTCTTTAGCATCTCTTATCTCCATATTAATCACCTGTTATTATATGACATCTTTTTTATTTATTTCTTTATTTTCTTGAATAACCCTTTTTAATTTGAATCTTTATTATATTTAAATTTATTATTCCCAACTGCTATTTCACTTTTTAAATCCTCATCATTAAATTTTCTTCGTATTTCTATCATGTTTAAAACATCATAACCCTGTTTTTGTAAAAAGTTTATCATCCGATCATTGTTGGGATGAACCCAGTTATATAAATTTACATAACCTAATTTATTAACCACTTCTTCCGCCTTTTGAAATAGCTTAGACCCTATTTCTTGATTTCTGTATTTTTCTTTTACATAGAAATGTTCTAACCATACGGCGTCATCATCATATTTAAGAATTAAATATCCTGCAAATTGTTTGTTCAGTTTTGCTGCATAGATAGGGAAACCTTTATCAAGATAGTATTCAATTTCTTCTAATCCTTCTTCAACTGTCATATCATCTTTTCTATCCTTAAGGCTTGCCAGATAGTTTCTGAATTTTATCAGCATTTTTGCTACTTCTTTTTTATTAGGGTTATTTTCATCTATTTCTTCAATTTTCAAAATTTTCACCTCAAAAAATATTCCAGAAAGTTTTTAAAGCCATATTTCTTTAATATCTCTTACAAATTGATCAAAACTGATTGGTTCTCGGTCTAAAATATTTTTTAACTCTTCTGTTTTTTTCGCGGCAAAACCAAATTTAGTTACTGAATATAGACCAATCATTACAAAGATATTCATTATAGAATAACCTTCACTTCTTTTTTGCTTAAAAAATTGAAAAATAGAAGGATTCTTATATTTTATTTCTTTATTTAGTATCCCACTCATTATTTCTGCTATTTGATAATAATCTAAGTTATCAGGACCTGTTAATTCATAACCTTTTTCTAGATGATTCTCCTCTAATATTACTTTTTTAGCTACTTCTGCAATATCCCTAACATCTATAAAGTTTGTTTTACCTTGACCAGCTGGAATAAATATTTCGTTGTCTTCTTTGATTTCTTTTAAATGAGTAGTCGATAAATTCTGCATAAAAAAACTAGGTCTTAAGAAAGTATAAGGTATATCTAGATTTTCAATATATCTTTCTATTTTATAGTGGGGTACTACAATATTTTTATCTCCACCTTGAAGTGATAAAAATACAACCTGATTTACATTAGCTTCTTTCATTTTAACTAAAAAAGGATAAATATACTTCTTTACTTTAGAGATCGCAGGAGGCCTCATTAAAAATACAGTGTCGATATCTTTAAGAGCACTTTTATAAGTACTTTCATCTTTAAAATCTAATCTCACATAATTGATTTTATCCTCATCAATTATCTTTTTGGTTTTAGATATATTTCGTCCGGCTGCATAGATTTTTATATTATCTACACCTTTTAATTTTTTTAATAGTCCTTTTCCTACATTACCGGTTGCTCCGGTAATTAAAACATTTTTGATTTCCATTAATTTTGCCTCACATTCGATTTATCGTTATGTCAAATAATTTAATCCTTTATATTCCACATGCTCCAGATACCGATATCTTCAAATCCAATTCTTTTATAGATTTTACCAGCAGATGGATTATCATAAAAAAGACATAATTCTTTACCTTCTGCAAGCACTTCTTTACATAGCTTGGACATTACGGCTGAAGCTAAACCTTTTTTCCTATGTCCTGAATCTGTAGCTACACCTATGACCATTGCAGAAAAGCTGTTTTCAGCTGTGGTTTCAGCACAACTTATGATTTTATCTTTAGTTTCATTATAGATATGGTAGCCTCGTCCAGTTTTATCTTTATACTTCTTTTCCTTTCTTTCTACCGAATCCATGTTATCAAACTCTTCAACTCTTTGGTGCAAATCCCAGATTAATTGAACATCTTCTAATTTTGTTTTAGTTATTTGATCGAGTAGTTCTCCTTTATAAAGTTCGCCTGCTTTATCTAGCTTAGCAAAATAGGTGTCCCTCTTTTTTGCTATCTCAAGATAGGGATCTAATTTTTCAACACAGCTCTTTTTACCCGTTACCATTTTTGGTTCATTATCTTTTATAATATCAGCTATCGCTTTCGCGTCATATTGTCCACGGGAATAAATAATATTATTATCATAATACCTTAAAAGAACTGCTTTTAAATCTCCAGTTTTATCAAATTCTCCCCACAGTTCTTGAAACTCTTCATTATTAAAACCATAATTCTCAATATCTCCTATCATAAATAGATTGAGAGCAGGCTCTTTAGTTAAATACTCCATTACCATTTCTTTATCTTCTTTATTTAATTTTCTGATCATTGTTATTCCTCCAAAGAATTAATTAAAAAACTTTAATAGTGCTTTAATCATATTTTTACGCCAGCAGTAATAATCATGTCCACCATTAAAAATATTAAAACAGAAGTTATCTGACTTTTCTTTGATTGTTTCTCTCATTCTTTTATTAACCCCAATCAAACTCATAAACCAACTTGGAACAAATTGATCTTCAAGAACTCCAACATCTAAATAGATGTTTCTAGCCTGAAAATCATTATTTTCTATTTCTTCAAAAAGGTAATCAGGATCTCTTTTGTCCTGGTAATTCCAGATAAATGTACCGGAATGACTTATTATATTTTTAAATAGATCAGATTTTACAGCTGTATATAAGGCATTAAGTCCGCCCAGGCTTTTACCACAGATTACATTTTTATCAGGATCTAATGTAATTTCATAGTTTTTAGAAATTTGGTCCATTACTTCTTTTGTAAGATAATCTTTAAAATTTTCATTTGCAGCAAGTTCAGTGGTTCTTTCTTTGTTTTCAATAAACAGAAATAATAGGTTAGGTATTATTTCTTTTTTTCTTAAAGAATGTAAAACTCTTAATAATTTTTTATCCTTAATATATGTATAACCATCAGTACATAAAAAGACTCCGTCATAATTTTTGTTTCCTTTGTTTTCTAATAACCAGTACTTCCTTTTTTCTTCAAGTTTAGAACTGTCTAGAAAATGCTCAGTAACTGACAATTCTTCTTTTAACTTTTGATTAAAGTATTGATCTACTGTTTTATTTTCAACCATTTTGCAAACAGATAAGTTTAAAATCTGATCCTCAGATTGATGAACAGTAAAATCTTTTTCATTGAAAGGATCCTTTATTATATTACTCATAATATCAAAATCTTTTTGATCGGTTTTAAAATCTGTTACAAAACCATAAGTAAAATTAAGGGGTTGGTCTAATTGATATGTCTTATACCAATAGTTACTGTTTTCTATTAATTCTAGCTTTTGTTTGTTTAAATCAAAACCGGGAAAAGATCCTACAACAGCTACATTTTCTAGGTTTTGTTCTTTAAATAGAAAGGTCAAAAGATAAGTATCTTCTTTCTTTTCTATTAAGGGTAATCCTTTTTCTTTAATTGTTTCGATTGTTTGAACTGTATTTTTTTCACCTTTATCTTCGATTTCTTTTTTTAACTGTTTTATTAATTTAGATTCCATATTTATCAACCTCTATAATAATTATTTATTTTCTGTTAGGTACATTGATATAAAAAGAGATAAAAAATATTATAACCTAGTTGATATTTTTTATCTCTTATAAATTACAACTATAGCCATTCATGTTCGCTCTCATTATATGGTCTTTCTTTGTTTTCTTTATTGTACTCTCTTAAAATATCTCTCATTACTTCTGGATTGTCCTTCATCTTATTTATCTTCTCTAAATCAAGGTTTTGTGCAAATGGACAACTAGATATACAAATCCCACAGTCCGTACCTGACATCTGCCAAACTTTAAAACATTTTTCTACTTCAGTTTTCCAACGTTCTTCTCCATTTAATTGTCCAGGTGCTTCTTCGTCAATTGCACCAGAAGGGCAGTTTTCAGCACACTTATTACAGATCTTACAAAACTCTTTCATCCCAAAATTTTCTCTTTGGTCTGTATTTAATTCTAAATCAGTTGTTACTACTCCCAATCTTACCCGAGGTCCATATTCTTTGGTGATTAGGATACCCATTCTTCCTAATTGACCCAAACCTGCTGCTTCGGCCGTAAAGGGTGCTGTAAGAAGATAATTACCATCCATATGGTTACGTGCATCATAACCTAATTCTCTTAAGTAATAGCTTAATATCATGCCTATCATACCTGCTTTAACATAACCCCGGGTAGTTTCTAGACTTTGACCTAATCTAGGAGCTCTATTTACCATATTTTTTTCAAGTTCTACAGCAAATACAATTCCATACTTATGAGTGTTTTCTACTTTTTGACCGTGATGTTCTTTTTCACGCCCCCGGTGTGTATAGTAAAATACATCTTTCATTTCCGTTATTCCTACCAGGTCTGCTCCATAATATTTAGCAATGTGTTTTAATTTGCTACTTATTGTATCTTTATCAACTTCATGTTTTTCATCACTTGTTTTACCTTCAGCATTTTTCTTTAAATCACCTAAAAATCGATAGGTACCATTAACCAAACCTGAATTAAGGGGGTCAAAAGAAAAAGCTTCTTCAACCATAAATCCAGGTAAAGACCTTAAAAAATCATCCATTTCTTTTTTCTCAGGGTTCTTTTTATAATATTCTTCATATATTTTTGTTCCCGGTTCATAATTAATACGGGCAAACATGATATCTCTTTCATCAAATCTCATATTATCAATCCTTTTTGTAATTATTCTTCCGACTTAAAGTCAACATAATCAAGTTCGGTTTCTACATATCTAGCGAGAGAGTAGATTACATCAGATAACCTATTTACATATTTAAGAAGCACTTCTCTAATTTCTTCTTCACGAGCAAGTGTAATAATTCTTCTTTCAGCTCTTCTACAGATTGTACGGGCAATATGGAGAGCAGCTGAACATCTATTACTACCAGGAATAATGAATTTGGAAAGCTGTTCTTTATTCATCTTTTCTAATAGGTCATCTATTATTTCTTCTAATTCTTCTATATTTTTTTGTTTGATTTTTTCCGGGAAATCATCTCCATCCGGAGTTGCAAGTTCTCCAGCTACATCAAATAATTCTCTTTGAATTCTTTTTATTATTTCTGATATATTTTGATCATCAACTAAACTTCTAGCCATTCCTAAATGAGAGTTTAATTCATCTAACGTTCCATAACTTTCCACTCGGGCAGAATCCTTTGGCACTCTTGAATTATCAAAAAGACTTGTATTACCCTTATCTCCGCTTCGCGTATAAATTTTCATTTTAACCCCCTTATAATTGTCAATCCCAAACACTCTTCAACTTATTTATTTCAAGATCATATAAGTATCCAATTTCACTATTGGTTTCAACAGATAAAATTGTATTCTCAATATTATCAGGAAATATTAAATCACTAAATACTATTTCACCATCATTTATAAATATCTCTAAAGTTGAACGGTCAATTAAAAATTGAACATCAATTTTATCGTGGTCTCCATACAGCTGTGCAATATGAGTATCATTAAAAACTTTGCCAATTTTGGGGTCAATATTAAAGGATCTACTTAAAACTATTTCTTTGTTCTGCTTATCTACTAGTAGAATTATTCTTAAATTATTGCCTCTAATTAAACTAATGTTCATTTTATCTTTTGGACCGATCTCTACTGTAAATTTAACTTCAAAGGGATCATAATCTATATTATAATCAAAGTCCTTATTGAGATCATATTCTTTAACAGAATAATCGTTCTCTCTTTGATTATCTAATTCAGAAATTGGTTTTTGTTTTAGATAGTACTCATTATTGTATTCTACTAAAGTAATCTCGCGTGGGATAGAAAGAACTCCTCGCCAGTCATTAGTGGGAAGGGCATCAGAATAAGCTAAATTATTCATCCAAGCTATCCAAACTTTTCTCTTATGATCTTGGGGTAAGTTAGCCCAGGATTGAACTGCATAAAAATCCTGGCCGTAATCAACCCAGAAGGTCTTTTGGTCAGGATTCAAGTTCTTAAACTTATAACCATCAAACTCTCCAACAAAATACTGACTACCAGAACCACCAGCTAAACTATTATCCTGTACCCCAGTCTGGAGCACCCATTTCTTTTCTCCTTTTTTGTTTTCAATAGGTAGTTTTATCAGGTCCGGGCATTCCCAAACCCCTTCAAATTGAAAGGCATTACAGGAAAAATCACTGGTGAATTCCCAGTTTTTTAAATCTGGGGATTTATAAAAATTAACTTTTTTTTCATTAGTAACAACCATGATCCAACTCTTTGTTTCCTCGTGCCAGAAAACTTTCGGATCTCGAAAGTTCTTCCAACTTTTATTCTCAATAACAGGGTTATCTTCATATTTAATCCAAGTTCTTCCCTGATCCTTACTATAAGCTATACATTGTTGTTGTAAATAATAATCTTTATGTTTCTGTGGTAAGGCAGAAGTATAAATAGCTACTAAACCATCTCCACCATCGAAAAAACCACTGGTATCATTATAATCTACAACTGCACTACCAGAAAACATCAATCCATATTGATCTGGTTTTAAAGCAATATCTAAATGTTCCCAGTTAAGTAAGTCTTTGCTTACTGCATGCCCCCAATGAATATTTCCCCATATACTGGCATTTGGATTGTGTTGATAGAATAAATGGTACTCACCGTTATAATAGACGAGTCCGTTAGGATCATTCAACCAATTTTTAGGTGGAGAAAAATGTATCTGGGGTCTTAACTTTTGAGAATAGTCTATATCTTGAGGCATCCATAAAAACCCCCTTTGTGCTTTTATATAATAATAAACGGGAGAACTCCCGTTTATTATTAATAGTCTTTACCCTTTAATCTTCTTCTAAAAGCTCTTTCTATATCTTGTTTAGCAGTTTCTTCTGCTATATCACGGCGTTTATCACGTACATTTTTACCTTTAGCTAAAGCTAGTTCCACTTTAGCCAAATTATTTTTAAGATATATACTTAATGGGACCAAAGTATAACCTTTTTGTTTTGTATATCCAATTAGTTTTCTTATTTCATTTTTGTGTAAAAGTAGTTTCCTTTTTCTTTCTGGTTCATGATTATACCTGTTACCTTCTTTATAAGGGCTTATATGCATATTGTATAGAAATACTTCGCCTTTTTCTACGAGAGCAAAGCTGTCTTTTAGATGTACATTACGGGCACGAATTGACTTGATTTCTGTACCTTGAAGAACAATTCCGGCTTCATAGGTTTCTTCTATATTATAATCGTGCTTTGCTTTTTTATTCCTTGCTATAACCTTAATATCATTACTCATAACTTACCACTCCTTAAATCATTCAGCCAGAATAAAGTCGATCTCTCTTTCTTCTGGATTAACTTTTGTGACTTTAACCTCTACTTCATCTCCTAGTGTGAATCTACGGTTTGTTCTTTCTCCTACTAGAGCATGTATATCCTGTCTAATGTGATAGTAGTCATCTGTAAGGTCTTCTACATGAACTAGTCCTTCAACTGTATTATATAGTTCAACAAAAAATCCAAAATTGGTAATACCACTAATTACACCTTTAAACTCTTCTCCAACTTTATCCTGCATATATTCAATCTTTTTAAGACCTACTGAATCACGTTCTGCTTCCATAGCTCTTCTTTCCTGTAATGAACTATGGTCTGCAATACTAGGAATCTCTTCTTCAAGATACTCTCTTCTATTTTCACTTAATTTACCTTTCTTGATTACTTCCTTAATAATCCTGTGAATCATTAGATCAGGATATCTTCTGATTGGGGAAGTAAAGTGACAGTAATGTTCGATTCCTAAACCATAATGTCCTATATTATGGGGACTATAAACAGCTTTTTTCATAGTCCTTAATAAAACTGTATTTATCAGATGTTCTTCTGGTTCTCCAGCAACTTGATCTAGGATATCCTTTAAGGCACTAGAGTGCACTTCATTTTCAATACCTTTTACATGGTATCCAAAGTTATGAATGAACTCATTAAACTCTTTTAAGCGTTCTTCATCAGGTTGTTCATGGATTCTGTATATGAAAGGTTCTTCTTTCCAATAGATATCTTGAGCTACAACATTATTGGCTTTGATCATAAACTCTTCAATTAATTGTTCAGCTACACCATGTTTTTCTTCCTGAATATCAATTGGCTTACCTTGGTCATCTAAAATAACTTTAACTTCCTGTCTCTCAAAATTAATACTACCTTTACTAAAACGCTTAGTTCTTAATTTATCACGTAATTCATTCATTAATTCTAGCTCTTCTAAAAAGTCACTATATAATTCTCTTAACTCCTGGTTTTTATGCTTTAAAATTCCTGTTACCTCATTATATGTCATCCTATAATTTGATCTAATAACAGATTCCATAATCTCATAATCATCTAAGGAAAGAGGATTTAGATTAAAGTCCATAAATACTGTCATTGCTAGGCGATCTTCATTAGGTCTTAAACTACATAGATTGTTAGATAACTTTTCGGGAAGCATTGGAATTACACGATCTACCAAATAGATACTGGTCCCACGTTGTTGTGCTTCCTGGTCTAAATTACTGTCTTCTTGAACATAATATGTTACATCAGCAATATGTACACCTAGTCTTACTTTGTTATCAGAAATCTTTTCAATAGAAACTGCATCATCAAAGTCATTTGCATCTTCACCATCAATTGTAACCATCGGTAAATCTCTTAGATCTTTTCTTCTTTTAATTTCTTCTTTTGAAATTTCTTCATTGATTCGAGCAACTTCATTTTGAACAGGTCCTGGAAAATCACCTGGAAGATCAAGTTGTCTAATTATTGCCTCGATATCTACACCTTTTTCATCTTGGTACCCAAGAATTTCAATTATTTTACCTTCGGGGTTCCTATTCTTTTTAGGCCATTCAGTTATTTTTACTACAACTTTTTGATCGTTTTTAGCATCGCTCATTGCCCGACCAGGCACAAATATATCAAAGTTAATTCTTTTATTATCAGGTACAACAAAACCATAGTTTTTAACTTTTTCAAATTTACCTACGATTTGCTTGTTAACCCTTTCAATAACATCTACAACTTCACCTTCTGCTTTTTTACCTCTGCTTCCGGGTACTTTTTTTACAAACACCTTATCATTATGCATGGCACCATATAGGTTAGAGGGGTTAATAAATATATCCTCATGGCCTGGTTCGTCTGGGATTAAAAACCCAAATCCCCGTGGATTTTTATCTACTCTACCTGCCACAAGATCAAACTTTTCGGGCAGTCCATACCTTCCCTTTTTGTTTTTATAAATCTTACCATCTGCTTCTAATTGTTTAAGTACTTCTTCAAACTCTTCACGTTGTTGTGAAGCTATATCAAATTCTTTCATTAACTCCTCTTTTTTCATTGGATGATATGCTTCTTCTTTTAAAAATTCTAACAATTTATGCCTTGCGCTCATAATATAACCTCCTCATAGGTTAAGCCATGCTTCATTATACAATCTATTTTAACTAATCTTTTTTGTGTTTATTTGAATACTTACTTTTAAAGACCTAAATCATCGGAAATTGATTGCATGCCTTCTAAAGCTAGGCCAATAAATTCCTCTAACTTTAAATCCATCTCTTTACAGGAAGCTATTACATCTCGGTTTGCACCTTTAGCAAAGGAACTTTCCGAATATCTGTTCATTACAAACTCAGTATCAACAGCATCCAAACTTTTTTCTGGGTGAATTAAAGCTGACGCCACAATTAATCCTGTCAGAGGATCACTAGAATAAAGTGCTTTGTCCATCAGAGATTTTCTTTCAAGACCATGTTCATGGTTATGGACTTTTACAGCATAAACTATATCATCATCCAGTCCCATTTCTTCTAACATTTCTGCTCCTACTATACTATGTTGTTCCGGGTTATCTGAAGTCTGTTCATAGTCAATATCATGAAGAAGACCTGTCAAACCCCATTTTTCTACATCTTTATCAAAATATTCTGCTAACCTTCTCATTACACCTTCTGCTGCCAAACAGTGTTTTACAAGATTCTCCTGTGAAATATTTTCTTTAACCAATTGATATGCTTTTTCTCTTTCCATTAATTATTCCTCCTCTACTTTCATGAATTTAGCTTCTGCTTCTGCAAAAAGCTCTCCATTTATATCTCTTACTTCTGCTTCGGTAAAGTATAATCCTGTTTTGTTTTTAATGATTTCAGCTGTGACTACTAATTTTTTTTCAATAGAAACTGGTTCTCTAAATCTAATATTCATTTTTGCGGTTACAGCTAATATGTTATTTAAAGATAATACTTTAGCCATTGCCTCGTCCAGCAATGTTGAAATTAGACCTCCGTGCATGATTCCTTTATATCCCTGATGTTCTTCTTTAGGTTGGAACTGTGCTTTAACTGTTTTATCACCGCTTTTTTTAAATTTCAGGCCGAGGGAAATCGGATTATCTTCTCCACAGGCAAAACACATATTGTCATTTCCTAACATTATTATATCACCTCAGTTATAAAAATTAAAAAAAGGCAAAAATCCCCCTTACAGAAGATAATTGCCTTTTTTATATCTTAATATTAATATTTCTTTTAATCTTAATTTTTATTATAGGAATAGTGGTGCAAATACTAGGGATACGATAGTCATTAACTTAATTAATATATTGAGTGATGGTCCAGAAGTATCTTTAAACGGATCACCAACTGTATCACCGACAACTGAGGCAGAATGTGTTTCTGTACCTTTTCCACCTAAATGTCCGGATTCTATATATTTTTTAGCGTTATCCCAGGCTCCACCTGAATTTGCCATCATAATAGCTAACAGAACACCGGTACTTAAAGCACCTGCTAGAAGACCACCAAGGGCCTGTACATTCCATAGTCCAACTATTATTGGCACGATTACAGCTAACAGACCGGGTATTACCATCTGTTTTAGGGCTGCTGCGGTAGAAATGTCTACACATTTCTTATAATCAGGAGTACCTGTCCCTTCCATTATTCCAGGAATTTCTTTAAATTGTCTTCTTACTTCGGCAATCATCTGAAAAGCCGCTTTTCCTACAGCTTCCATTGTTAATGATGAAAAGAGGAATGGTAACATAGCGCCAATGAATAGCCCAATAATAACATTAGGATTTGTAAGGCTAATTGTATCTAAATTTACTGCTGAAGAAAAAGCTGCAAATAATGATAAAGCTGTTAAAGCAGCTGAACCAATTGCAAAACCTTTACCGATCGCAGCTGTTGTATTTCCAACTGAATCTAATTGATCTGTAATGTCGCGTACTTCAGGGGGTAATTCTGCCATTTCGGCGATTCCACCCGCATTATCTGCGATTGGGCCGTAAGCATCAATTGATAAAGTAACACCTGTTGTAGATAACATACCGACTGCAGCCATTGCAATTCCATAAAGCCCTGCAAAATGGTATGCTATATAAATTACAACTGCAATTACTAATATAGGAAAGAGAGTACTTCTCATACCCACTGAAAGTCCACTAATAATATTTGTAGCAGCACCAGATTCAGACTGTTCTGCTATATATTTAACTGGACCAAATTCTTCTGATGTATAATATTCTGTAATTCTACCGATTAAAATACCGGCTAGTAATCCTGCTACTACAGCGTAAAATACACCCATATCTCCGATCATAAATCTTATTAAAAAGAAGGCTCCAATTATTGCAAGTATACCACTAGAAATTGTTCCTTTTTCTAATGCTTTAGCTGGATTGCCACCCTCTTTTGCTTTTATAAACTGACTTCCAATAATCGCCGCAATAATACCTACTGAAGCGAGTAATAGTGGAGTCAAAACATGATTTACACTCATGGCAGTTCCTAGTGTCATAGCAGCCACTATGGAACCAACATATGATTCAAAAAGGTCTGCACCCATACCTGCAACATCACCGACATTATCTCCTACATTATCAGCGATTACTGCTGGGTTTCTAGGATCATCTTCCGGAATACCAGCTTCTACTTTACCTACAAGATCAGCTCCCACGTCAGCAGCTTTTGTATAAATTCCGCCCCCTACACGTGCAAAAAGAGCTATCGAACTGGCTCCAAAAGCAAAACCTCTAATATAATCAATATTTTTTGTGAAAAAGATATATAAAATTCCAAGTCCAAGTGTACCTAATCCAACAACTGACATTC
>CAJXKY010000049.1 GCA_913055675.1 uncultured Halanaerobiales bacterium | reverse complement strand
GTTGACTCTCCTCAAAATCACCTAGCACCTTCTAATGTATTAACCAGTATGATTAAAAGAGTAGATAATGCAGTTTATCAAGAGGTTAAAAGACTAGTTAATGGTAACTTTGAAGCTGCTGTTCACTCTTATGGTTTAGAAAGTGACGGTGTAGGTGTCTATCGTCCACAAGCAGAAAATATGCTTTCACAAGATATCCTTGATACTGTTGATGAATACAAACAAAAGATTATTGATGGCGAAATAGAAGTACCTACTCATCCAGATGGTCTATAAAACTTAGTTTAAATAATTAAATATGAATTTCAGAATGTCCGGGATTTATCCCGGGCATTTTTTATTGTAAAAATACATAGTTTTCGATATAATGTTACTACTAATTAATTATGAGGTGTTTAATTATGATTTTAACAATTGATATAGGTAATTCAGATACAGTATTAGGAATATATGATGATGAAAAAATGATTGACCACTGGCGTGTTTCTACAGATCGAAAGAAGACAGTAGATGAATATGGAATTTTATTAAATAATTTATTTTCATTTGATGATGTTCAAGTAGATCAAATTCAGGGAGCAATTATATCTAGTGTTGTACCTCAGGTAGTTCAGGTCTTGGAAAAAACAACAATCCGTTATTTAAATTTAAAACCTATGATTGTTGGTCCAGGTATAAAAACCGGAATGAATATTAAGATGGAGGATCCTAGAGAGGTAGGTGCTGATCGGATAGTAAATGCGGTTGGGGGTTATCAAAATTTTGGTGGTCCTTTGATTATTGTTGATTTTGGAACAGCAACTACTTTCGACTATATTTCTGAAAATGGTGACTATGAAGGTGGAGCAATTTCTCCAGGGATAGGAGTTTCTACTGATGCATTATTTAAACATGCTTCAAAATTACCTCGTGTAGAGTTGAAAAAACCTTCTAGTGCAATAGGGAAAAACACAATACAAGGAACTCAATCAGGTATATTTTATGGTTTTATTGGTCAGGTTGAAAAGGTAATTAGTGAATTCAAAAAAGATATAAGTGGAAATCCTAAAATAATTGCAACAGGTGGATATTCAAAGTCTATGGGTAATAAAATTGAGATCATTGATATAATTGAACCGTTTCTTACTCTTGATGGTTTATATTATTTAGCGCAAAAAAATGAAATTAAAAAGGTGAGTCAGCAATGGAGATTGCAGGAAAAATCATAGACCCTCCTATTTTTGTAGCTCCAATGGCTGGAGTTACTGATTATCCTTATAGACAAATTTTGAGGGGGATGGGTGCAAAATTTATTTATAGTGAAATGGTTTCTAGTAAAGGATTAGTATATGGAAGTAAAAGGTCGGAAGAGTTATTAGATTATAATAAAAATAACGATGGTTATATTAATATACAGATATTTGGAGAAGAGGCTGAATTTTTACTTAAAGCCGCTAAAATAATTGAAGAAAATTATAATCCAGACTTTATAGATTTAAATATGGGTTGTCCTGCTCCTAAGGTAGTGAAAAATGGATCTGGTTCAGCACTTATGAAAACTCCAGGAAAAGTCAAACTAATAGTTTCTAAACTTTCAGCTCAATTAGATACGCCTATAACTGTTAAGATGAGGTCTGGTTGGAATGACGATAATATAAATGCAGTTCAAATTGCAAAAATATCAGAAAATAATGGGGCTACCGCTGTAGCAGTTCATGGTAGGACTAGAGAGCAATATTATTCTGGTACTGTGAATTATGAAATTATTAGAAAGGTTAAGGATGCAGTAAAGGTTCCTGTAATTGGAAATGGAGATATTTTTGATATTGATTCTGCAGAAAGGATGTTCAATTATACTAATTGTGATGGTATAATGATTGGCCGTGGTATCCAAGGTAATCCGTGGTTGATAAGAAGATTAAAGAAATATTTTGAGAGTTCAAAACGTTTACTAGAGCCTAGACCTTCACAAAAAATTGAGATGGCTATTAAACATCTTAATAAAGCTGTTGATTATTATGGTGCTAAAATAGCTATTCCAAAAATGAGAAAACATATTAGTTGGTATCTGAAAGGATTAAAAAATTCTACTTATGTTAAAGATGAAGTAAATAAATTAACAGAGAAAGAAAAAGTAATTAAAACTTTAAAAAAATATAAAAAAACTTTAGATTAAGCAAGCTTGGCCGGAGAACATTATATATAGGTCTTTACAAACTTTAGTTGCTAACATTTTAATTTTTTTTGATAAGAATTATGTTATTGAGGAGCGCTAATTATGGCTTATTTGATATTTAAAACTATAATTTCAGCAGTTATTATTGTAGCTGTTTCAGAGATTTCTAAAAGAAGTTCTCTTTTGGGAGCAATTTTAGCTTCACTTCCTTTGGTTTCTTACTTAGGGATTATCTGGCTATATATAGATACTGAGAGCCAAGCTAAGGTAGCTCAATTATCAAAAAGTGTTTTTTGGATGGTTATACCATCTTTATCATTTTTTATCGTTTTTCCAATACTATTAAAAACAGAGCTTAATTTCTATTTATCTTTAGTTATTTCAACTGTAATTATGGTTTCGGTTTATTTTATTATGATATTTATCTTACAGAGAATTGGAATTAATATTTAAGCTTTCGTCTTATATTAATATTAATTAACTATAAAATGTAATCATGTTTAAAAGAAAGAGTTTAAAATCAGTTTCTAAAATACCTAAAGTTTCTCCTCAGTTAAGCTTTATTTCTATTAATAATAAAGCAGTTCTGAGGATTTTGTTTTATAAACTTGTAAATATTATTATATAATTATATCTTATCTAGGCTTCAGAGTCTGCAAGGGTTCTTTTCTTGATTTAATTGTGGCAAAATGATAAAATTTTATTGTGCACAAAAGTGTGTACAGAGAGGAGAATTGAGATGCAATTTTACAGGATTGGAGATAAAGTAATTAATAGTAAATATTTAAATAAAACAATAAATAAAGTTTTAAAAATGAGACAATCTGGATATTCTCAAACAAAAGTAGCTGAAGAATTAGGTTTAGAACGATCCTTTATTTCTCGTCTTGAAAGTATTGGTGAAATTAGGCGTGGAAATAAAATTGCATTAGTAGGTTTTCCAATAAAAAATAAAGATGAAATAATTCAAATAGCTCAAGATTACGGCTTGGAATATACATTAGTAATGACAGAAGAAGAAAGATGGAATTTTATACAAGAAAAATCTGGTCTAAATATTTTTGAAGATGTAATAGAAATTTTAGTAGAATTGAAGGAATATGACCTAACTATATTTTTAGGATCTGATATGAGGTTAGATCTAGTAGACAAATTGCTAGATGGGAAAATTATTGGATTGAAAATAGGAGAGTCTCCAATTAAAGAAGATAAATATGTGGATCCTGAGGAATTAAAAGAGATACTGGATACCTTTTAAAGCATATCTAACATAGGGGGAAGCAGTATGAAAAAAATTATAAGTATAAGTCTTGGCTCAGACAAACGTGACCATCGAGTTGAAACTGAGTTTTTGGGTGAAAAATTTATAATAGAAAGAAAAGGAACAAATGGAGATAAAAAAATGGCGGCCCAATTATTTGCGGAATTAGATGGTCAATATGATGCTTTTGGAATGGGAGGGATTGATCTTTTTATTCAAGTTGGGAATAGTTCATATCAATTTAGAGATGCTAAAAAATTAATAAAAAATGTTAAAGAAACCCCGGTTGTAGATGGTTCAGGTTTAAAAAACACCCTTGAACGTTTAACTGTAGAATATATAGAAGACGAACTTGATATTAGATTAGATAATAAAAAAGTATTAATTACTTCTGCAATGGATAGATTTGGGATGGCAGAAACCTTTTATGAAAGAAATGCCAAAGTAATTTGTGGAGATTTGATATTTGGATTAGGAGTTCCAATTAGGATAAAATCTTTAAAAATACTAAAATTAGTTGCTAGTATTATAGCACCTATAGTGACAAAGCTTCCCTTTGAATTAGTTTACCCAACTGGAGATAAGCAGGATAAAGTTAATAAGCAAATAGGCAAATATAAAAAGTATTATGATGAGGCTGATATTATAGCAGGAGATTTTCATTATATAAAAGCTTATCTTCCAGCTGAAATTAAGGATAAAATAATTTTGACAAATACAACAACTAACTCTGATTTGAATAATTTAAAAGATAAAGGGGCAAAATCATTAATAACTACAACTCCTAATTTGAATGGCAGAACATTTGGTACGAATGTAATGGAAGCTCTTTTGATTACATTAATAGATAAAAATCCTTTACAAATCACTTCAAATGATTTTCTTAAGATGTTGAAAAAACTTGATTTTGAGCCAAATTATATACAATTTAAAAGCCGAAAGGGTGATAATAATGGATAATTTTTCATTTATAATTCATCCATTAGGATTTGAAGATTTTTATAGAAAATTCGCTTGGATGGAAAAATTACCTGAATCAATATTAAAAAATGCTACAAAATATGTACCCCCTTTTAAGGTTTCTAAAATTACTGGTATAAAATCTCTAACTGGAAAAGAAATTGAAGGAAACTTTTTTGCTTGTCCCTTAACCTCAGATCAAATTATTAATTTGGATGAAGAATTTGTAATAAATAAAATCATAAAAACTGTAAAAAAATGTAAAAAAACTGGTTCACAGATTGTTGGTCTAGGTTCCTTTACTTCTGTAGTAGGAGACAAAGGTATTACGATTTCTGAAAATGTAGATATACCAGTCACGACTGGCAATAGTTATACAGTGGCGACTGCAATAGAAGGAACAAAATTAGCAGTTAGAAAAATGGATATGAATATAAGTGATGAAACTGTAAGTGTAATCGGGGCAAATGGTTCAATCGGTAAGACGGTCAGTAGGTTAATTGCAAAAGACATAAAAAAATTAAAATTAGTAAGTAGAAATTTAAAAAAATTAAAATCATTGAAAGAATTAATTAAAAAAGAGAGTGATGATATAAAAGTAACTTATACTAACCAGATCAAAGAAGCTTTAGATGTATCCCGGGTAATAATTACGGTTTCTGGTGCTGTGGAATCTTTGTTTTCTCCTCAAGACTTATTAAGTGGTTCTGTAGTATGTGATGTAGCAAGACCGCGCGATGTAGCTCATAATGTAAATGGACAAAGAAATGATGTATTAGTAATGGAAGGTGGAATTGTAAAGATCCCTGGTGAAGTAAACTTTAATTTTAATTTCGGTGTAGAAGCCCCTAATGCTTATGCTTGTATGGCAGAAACTATGTTATTAACTTTGGAACCTAAATTTACAAATTATAGTATAGGACCTGATATTGAGATAAATAAGGTCAAAGAGATTAAAAATATTGCTCAAAAGCACGGCTTCAAATTAGCAGGTTTACGAAGTTATGGTGGTTTACTTACTGAGGAAAAAATCAAAGAAATTACAAATAATATTAAATAAATAGTATATAATTCATAAATATCTATCTGATTATCTGTTATTTTTTTAAAGGTATTTATTATTTGGATGTTTAATAATATAATTAAGAGAAATAATAGCAAGGAGGGAAGCTATGAAAAGAAAGGCTTTTGCATTTTTTATAATTTTGGCAGTGTGGATTATTTTTGCAGGTGATGTTGAAAATGATGTTCTAATTGTTGGCGTTATTGCTTCCCTTGTTACTTCTTGGTTGTATAGTGATTTGTTGTTTAGAAGTTCAAATCGGAAAAGAAAGTGGTCTTATTATTTTAGAAAAATTGTTTATATCTTATTATTTATTCCAGTATTTTTTTATGAAGCCTTTATTTCAGCTTTAAAGGTTTCAAAACATGCTTTTGAAAAGAAACCAACATTTTCTCCAGGAATTGTAAAGGTAAAAACTACTTTAAAAAATATTACAGCTTTAACTATATTAGCCAATTTAATCACCTTAACTCCTGGGACTTTAACTTTAGATTTTGATATGAAAGAAAAAGCATTTTTTATTCATTGGATTGATGTTACAACAGCAGAAGAAGCTGAAACTCGTAAACAAGTAATAGAAAGATTTGAAAAATGGTTAGAGGTGATATTTCAATGATTATAGGGATGGCCATATTTTTAGTTATTTTAGCTATGATTACATCTTATAGATTGATAATTGGACCTACAATAACTGATAGATTGATTGCAGCTGATACTATAATAATTTTTATTTCATTAGTTATACTTTTGTTAGCACTATATATTAATATAGAATTATTGATAGATATAGTGTTAGCTTATGCAATATTATTATTTGTCGATGTTTTGATATTTGCTAAATATTTCGAATACAAGGAGTTGTATAAATAATGACCTTGAGAATTATTATAGCTTATTTTTTCATGGTGGGAGCAATGCTCTTTGCTGTGACTACAACTGTTGGATTAATAAGATTTCCTGATGTATATACAAGAATTCATGCAAGTGCGGTTGTGTTAACAATAAGTGCGGTAATGCTTTCATTTGGAATTGCAATTTATGTATGGCAGTTTTATTTAAGTATGAAAATATTACTGGTCGGCTTAATCTTTTTAATAACAAATCCACTTGCAACCCATGCCATTGCTCGCGCTTCTTATCGGAGACAAATAGCTTGTCCAGAGGTTAGAAGTGTTGATGATTATTCGGATTATTTAGAGAGAGATCAGCAATGATAATATTAAAATATTTATTATTAATATTTGTAATGGCAACGGCCTATCTGGCTATTACTTTTGAAGAAGAATTAATTTCAATTATATTTCTTTCAATATTTTCTATTATTTTAACTACTTTATATTTAATACACAATGCTCCAGATGTAGCATTAGCTGAAGCAGTTATTGGAGCTGGGTTAAATACAGCTATTTTTATGACAGTCATCAGTCAGGTGAGAGAAGGTAAAGATAGTATTTTTAGAGAGGATGATTAGATGTCCAAGACAAAACATATATTTGCAGTCTTAATTTTATCACTTTTGGGTATAACATTATTAGTAAGTCTAAGTAAATTACCTAATCAGTTTGAATATGCTAATAGCATCTATCATCATGTAGTAAATAATTCTATAACAGAAACAGGCTCATTGAACTTTGTTACTGCAATATTATATGATTATAGGGCATATGATTCACTAGGAGAAAGTACTATCATTTTTGGTGCAGTAAGTGGTATTGTATTATTACTTTCAAGAAAAACTTTACCTGTTTCCTCACATGGACTATCCTTTATAGTGAAGAGAACTTTTGGAATGTTGACTCCGTTTATATTTTTATTTGGTATTTATATAATAACCCATGGTCATTTATCACCTGGTGGAGGATTCCAAGGTGGGGTTATTTTAGGTGCGATTTCTATAATATTTAGTATTGTTTATGGAAGTGAGTTTGATTATAAACGTTATTCGCCTACTACCAAAACTCTTTTAGAAACAAGTGGAGCATTACTTTTTATAGGTTTAGGATTTATGGGAATATTATTAGGCGGAAATTTCTTGATGAACTTAAATATATTAAATGCTGAAGTTGGTTCTTTATTAAGTGCAGGTAGTATTCCATTTATAAACATTGGTATTGGTTTCAAAATCGGAGCTGGTTTAGCTATTATATTTTATAGTATGATTCAAAAAACATTCAAAGAGGAGGTTGACCTGTGATAAACAATTTTGTTTTTGTAGTCTTGTTTCTATTAGGGTTTTACGCCATATTGGTTAAAAAAAATCTAATAAAAATGGTTATAGGGTTGAATATCATGGAGGGTTCAATCTTTTTCTGGTTTATTACATTAACTGATCGTGGTAAGATGATTCCAATCGTAAATGGGACACAGGTTGCTTCTCAATTAAACGATCCAGTACCCCAAGCTCTTATTTTAACTGGGATTGTAATTGGAGCAAGTACATCAGCTTTTTTACTTACTTTAATAATAGAGTTGGATAAGTTTACAAGTAGCACTAATCCTGATCAGATTGGGGGTATGATAGAAGATTGAATATAACCCTGATTTTATTAATAATAGTACCTTTAGTTACAGCCTTTTTAATTCCTTTTGTGGATGTATTTAGCAATAAAGCACGTAAAATTCTAGTGGCATTTTCAACATTGCTGGAATTTTCAATTGGGATTTTTGTAATAATAAGTAATTACAGTAGTATAACAAATAATTCATTTTTTCTTAAATATTACTTAGGTAATTGGATTCCCCCAATTGGTATAACTTTAAGTATGGATATGTTATCACTGTTTTTTTCCACTTTGATCTCCTTTTCGCTTTTATTTATTGTAATTTATTCAATTGGGTTTATTGGTCATCATGAAGGTAAATATTATGTATTACTCTTTTTAATATGGGCAGCTATGCATGGTATTGTCCTGACAGGGGATATATTTAATCTTGATGTATTTTTAGAATTAATGTTAATTACTTCGGCGCCCTTGGTGGCCTTTAAAAGAGATCGAAATGGAACTGAAGCAGCTATCAAATATATGTTTTATGGTACTATAGGTGGATTGTTTGTTTTTATTGGGGTAGTTTTAGTATATTTTAATTTAGGTACTCTTAATTTTGCAGATATTGCCCAAAATTTCAACTCTTTAAATATATTTTCAAAAAAGTTGATTTCTGTATTCTTTCTTTTAGGTATATTTATAAAAATGGGAGTTTTCCCTTTTCATTTTTGGTTATCTAAAGCACATAGTGCTTGTCCGAGTTCGATTAGTGCTCTTTTATCAGGAGTAATTGTAAAAGTATATATATATGTATTTATAAGACTTTTTTGGAATGTGTTTGGATATAATATATTACAGCAAACAGGTCTAAATAAGATAATATTTGTTGTTGCCTTAATATCTACTGTAATGGGTCATATAATGGCGTTAAATGAAAATGATGTTAAGAGAATGCTCGCATATTCCACTATTGCTAATTTGGGTATGATAATAGCTGTATTGGTGATAAATACAAAATTAGCTTTATTAGCTGGTTTATTACATGTGTTAAGTCATTTATTGATGAAAGTTTCATTATTTACCACCACTGGTTATATACTACAGTTTACTCCCGGTCATAAGCTTGAAGATTTAAAAGGCGTTGCATATAAAAATGTATTAATCTTTACGGGGTTTACAATCGTGGCAGGTGGTATGATTGGCTTACCTCCTATGATTGGTTTCGCTAGTAAGTGGTACATCTTAAAAGCTTTTATAAAAAGTGGTTATAACTGGGGTTCTGTAATAACTATTGGGGGCAGTATCTTTGCCTTTGTTTATTATATTAGATATATTATATCTGGTTTTAAAAAACTTAGTTTGGGACCTCCGGAAAGATTCCGGTTAATTTTATCTGTTTTTTACAGAGAGAGAGTTGTTACAGATATAGCTTTTATTTTTGTTATTGCTGTTATAGTAGTTGGTGTATTTTACAAAGTAGCTCTTGGGCCTTTAGAAGGTGCAATTAATGTTATACAGAACCCCTCTCTCTATATCGAGGGTATATTAGGGGGTTAATTAAATTTTAGGAGGGATAAAGTGAATGTAGC
This sequence comes from uncultured Halanaerobiales bacterium, assembly GCA_913055675.1. Classification (GTDB taxonomy): domain Bacteria; phylum Bacillota; class Halanaerobiia; order Halanaerobiales; family M55B127; genus M55B127. The sequence goes on along the minus strand of CAJXKY010000049.1, from coordinate 7,782 downwards.
ATTAATATTATTAATAGTGATTCCGCTAGGAACTGCCATATTAATCCCTCTTATAGATATATTTCATAAAGAAGTCAGAAAATATCTAGTAGTTTTTTCTGCATTTTTAGAGTTTATTATTCTGCTATATATTGTTGTTAATAATTTTAGTAAAATAACTAATGGATCTATTTTTTTAACATATAATTTAGGAGGTTGGTTACCTCCGTTAGGAATAAATTTAACATTAGATATGCTTTCATTGTATTTTGTTGCTTTAATTTCTACTGCAGTATTATTTTTAGTAATCTATTCAATTGGATATATCGGTCATCATGAAGGAAAGTATTATGTATTATTATTTCTTATGTGGGCAGCAATGCTGGGTATTATTTTAACGAGTGACATCTTTAATTTTTATGTTTTTTTAGAACTTGTTTTAATAACTACAGCCCCTTTGATAGCATTTAAAAGAAATCGAGAAGGTACAGAAGCAGCAATTAAATATATGTTTTATGGTATTTTAGGCGGAGTTTTTATTTTTATTGGCATTATATTAATATACTTCAATTTGGGAACATTAAACTTTGCTGAGATATCTGCAAATTTTAATATGTTACCTTTAAATATCCAAATACTTATATCTATATTCTTTTTAGTTGGATTATTCATTAAATTAGGTATTTTTCCTTTTCATTTTTGGGTAGCTAAAGCTCAAAGTGCTGCTCCGAGTCCAATTAGTGCTTTATTATCAGGTGTAGTAGAAAAAATATATATTTATGCCTTTTTAAGATTGATTTGGAATGTGTTTGGTATTAATGTTTTGCAAGATACCGGAATGAGTAAAATAATTATATATGTAGCATTATTATCAAGTATAATTGGACATGTGCTGGCCTTATATGAAGATGACCTTAAGAGAATGCTTGCATATTCAACTATTGGACATTTAGGTATAATAATTGCTATAGTAACAGTTAATACAAAATTTGCTATTATGGCTGGTCTACTTCATGTTTTAAGCCATCTATTAATGAAAATTTCTTTATTTACTTCTGCTGGGTTTTTATTACAATTTACTCCTTCCCATAAACTAAAAGATAGCAGAGGAGTAGCCCATGAGAATATTTCCGTATTTTCTGGTTTTATTATTGCAGCAGCTGGTATGATGGGTTTACCTCCAATGATTGGTTTTTTTAGTAAACTATTTATTGTGAGGTCTTTTATTAATAGTAGTTTTTATTTTGGAGCTTCTTTAGTTGTTTTAGGTAGTATATTTTCTTTTATATACTATTCTCGATATATAACTTATGGGTTTAAGAAAATAAGTTTGGGTTCTCCGGAAGAGTTTCGGTTAATTCTTTCCGTTTTGTATAGGGAAAAAGTGGTAAAGAATATTGCTTTACTTTTTGTAATTGCGGTAGTTTTATCAGGGATTTTTTATAAGACAGTTTTTTGTCCACTTGAAGGAGTATATAATGTACTCGAAAACCCTTCTTTATATATAGATTTAATCTTGGGAGGTTAAGAAATTGTTAGAGCTTTTTTTAGAGAACTTTACAATTAATAGTTTTAATCTTATATTTGTAGCTACTGGTATTATAATAACAGGGGCAGCTTTGTTATCCACCCGTGATTATAGATATGCCCATCGCAAATTATTTTATCTATGTAATTTAATCTATGTGGTTAGCTTTACAATGATTATAATGACTAATAATTGGATTATATTTTTAATCGGTTGGGAACTTGTAACAGTTACAACATTTTTAATGCTGTTATGGGGTAGCAACAAAATTGCTCGGATTTATTTAATAATACAATTTATAGGCAGTAATTTCTTGTTGTATGTCGTATTAATGATAATGAACGCTGGTTATTCAACAATTGGACCAATCAGTGAATTCAACCTTCAAATTCTATTAATAATTGGGGTGGGTTTAAAAAGTGCAATTATTGGTTTGCATTTTTGGCTTCCTATTGTTCATTCAAGAGCTCCATCACCTGTTAGTGCAATTTTATCGGGGTGGGTTGTTAAACTCGGATTTATAATTTTATTAAAAACAGTTACTTCTGGTAATATTCTATTGTTTTATGCAGGAATAGCAATGGTTATATATGCAAGTCTTGAGGCTATTTTTGAGACTGATTACAAAGTTTTATTAGCTTATAGTACAATTAGTCAATTAGGATTTGTTGCGATTGGAATTGGTAGTGGTAACATCTATGCCTATTGGGGTAGTGTATTACATATAATTGTTCACGGACTTGCAAAAACTAGTTTGTTTTTAAGCAGTGGATATTGGATTAAAAAGACCAAAAGCAGAACAATTTATGCTTTCAAGAATGGATGGTTTGTAGATAGGAAAAATTCAATATTGACTATTATAGGGCTTACAGTTTTAGCTGGTTTCCCCATTTTTGCGGGGTATAATAGTAAATATCTAATTAAATATGCAGCTGGAGGAGGTTTGTTTTTAAATTATGTTTTTCATGGATTAAGTATACTTACCTATTTGTATGTATTTAGATTTTTAAAATGGGGTATTTTTAATATAGATAAAACAGAAAAAGAATTTTCAAAAGATGAGGTTAATGAGTCTAATTCTTTTCTGTCTATTTCAATACCCTTATTCTTAATTGTATTAATTACTTTTATAAGTAATAGTTTACTAGGTATTAATTTAGCTAATTATCACTTATTAAGCGGCTTATTCAAAAACCTTATATACATAGTAGTTGCACTATCTATTTTAAAAATTACGGATTGGATTTATGTTAAAGAAAAGCCAGTACCTTCAATGGATATATTTTTGATAAGAATAAAAAATTGGAATAATGTAATCAAAGGAAAACCGAAAGTTGAAACTATAGAAGTTGATATGGAAAATCAAATATATAATATTTTGATAAAATTTGCTAAATTTGTATATACTTATTTACCAAAAAAGATCCAAAGTCAGCTTTTGTTTATTCCAATTGCGATTTTATTGCTATTGATTTTTATTCTATAAGTACTAATAATTTACAGAAAGCTTATTTAATAATCTTGACATTAAATAACAATTAACTTATAATAATTAATAATTGAAAATACCTAATATGATTGTTATTTTAAGGTATTATTTAGAAAACTTTAATAAAGGAGTATTGTCATATGGCTGAGGAAGTATTATTAACGGAAAAAGGGTATAATAAACTTGAAGAAGAACTTGAAAAACTTACTACAGAAAAAAGAAGAGAAGTTGCTAAAAGGATTAAAGTGGCACGAGAATTCGGTGATATTAGTGAAAATTCTGAGTATGATGACGCTAAAAATGAACAGGCGTTTGTAGAAGGTAGAATAAAGGAGATCAAACAACTTATTGATAATGCAAAAGTTATAAAAGAAGATGAAATTAGTAATGATAAAGTTAACTTGGGTACTACTGTAAGGCTGCATAATTTGGATGAAGATAGTTATATAACCTATAAACTAGTAGGTACTGCAGAAGTAGATCCCCTTGAGAATAAAATATCAAATGAATCACCAATTGGGAAAGCAATATTAGGTAAAAATGTTGGTACGAAGGTTGAGGTTAATGTTCCAAAAGGTAATATTAATTATGAAATAATATCCATTAAAAAATCTAGTGATTAAAGAAAAGAGGGATATAATGTCAGAAGAATTTGAGAATGATTTGAATAAATTAATGAAACAAAAGATTGAAAAATATAAAGATTTTAAAGAGCGAGATATAAAAAACTATGATGAGAAATATAAGGTAGATACCTATGCCGAAGATATTCTAGGTAATTTTGATGAGTATGAAGGTCAAACTGTCAAGATGGCAGGTAGAATAATGGCCCTTAGGACTCATGGGAAAGCTAGTTTTGCTGATATTCAAGATACAAGTGGTCAAATGCAGTTGTATATCAAAGTTGATTTAATTGGGGAAGACAGATATGAACTATTTACTGAATTGGATATTGGAGATATAGTTGGTATAGAAGGCGAAGTTTTTCAAACTAATAGAGGGCAAACTTCTGTTAAAGTTAAAAGTTTTAAGCTTTTAACCAAATCTCTTCGTCCTTTACCCGAGAAATTTCATGGTCTAAAAGATAAAGAAATGAGATATCGTCAAAGATATTTAGACTTGATTATGAATCCTGAAGTAAAAGAAACTTTTGAAATACGCAGTAAAATTATTAGATCCTTCAGGGATATTTTGGAAGAAAAAGAATTTTTAGAAGTTGAAACACCAATGATGCATCCAATTCCAGGAGGAGCTAATGCTAAACCTTTTGTAACTCATCATAATACTTTAGATATGGAGTTATATTTAAGAATAGCTCCTGAACTTTATTTAAAACGGTTAATAGTTGGTGGATTTGATAGAGTTTATGAGATAAACAGAAATTTCAGGAATGAAGGTATGTCTTATAAACATAATCCGGAATTTACTACATTAGAATTATATCAAGCCCAGGCTGATTATCATGATATGATGGATATTACTGAAAAGTTAGTAGTAGATTCAGCTGAGGAAACTCTTGGTACAACTGAATTAAACTACCAGGGTAAAGATATTAATTTAAGTATCCCTTGGCGAAGAGTTACTATGAAAGAATTAGTAAAAGAGGAAACTGGTTTTGATTATAATAATTTAGAAGATAGTAATGAGGCTTATAAAAGAGCGAAAGAAATTGGAGTTAAAATAGAGGATGAAGGGTTAAGTAAGGGTGAAATTCTTTATGAAATATTTGAAAATTTAGTTGAAGAAGATCTTATTCAACCCACTTTTGTTATGGACTATCCTATTGAAGTTTCTCCTCTTGCTCAAAAGAAAGAAAATGAACCTGAATTTACTTATAGATTTGAAGCTTTTATAAATGGATGGGAAATTGCTAATGCTTTTAGTGAGTTAAATGATCCTTTTGAACAGAAAAGAAGATTTAAACAGCAAATGGAAAATAGAGAAGCAGGTGATGAAGAAGCCCAAATGATGGATGAAGACTTTATAAAAGCTCTAGAATACGGAATGCCTCCTACAGGAGGATTGGGTATCGGACTTGATAGATTAATTATGTTAATGACAGATTCAAAATCTATTCGAGACGTAATTTTCTTCCCAACAATGAAACCTGAACAAAAAAAATAAATGTAAATAAAAAGGCCAGAGCTTTCACTCTGGCCTTTTAGTATATCTAATTATATATAAAGTATTTTGTTTTTTAATATTTCAATCACTATATAACAAACTATAAGAGAAGGAATTATAAAGCTTGCGTTGTATATTATAGAATAGATCCACACGTTAGTTCCTTCTGGGGCATATTGAGCGAAAAATATAGCGCCAGATAAGACATGTGAAACTAGTCTAAGAGTTCCACCTAACAAGAGCGCTGAAATAATATAAATATTAATTTTTTTGTCTCTATATTTTTCTGCTTGTTTTTTGAATATTCCTGCGAATCCTAGTAACATATATGGTAAGGGATAATCTAATATTAATTGAACTGGATGTACAATGAATGGATTGAAAGCAAGTTGAAGTAATCCATAAACAAATCCAGCTAAGAGTCCTTCTTTTAAACCCCACCGTAAAGCGATGAATAGAATTGGAAGCATTTCTAAACTAATTGAACCACCTTGCGGCATTTTCCATAAAGGCATAAAATTAAAAATGACTGCTAGTGCGACTGCGACCGACATTTCCGTGATTGCTCTTAAACTTATTTTCATAAAAAAACCCTCCTTATTATTGGAGGAACAACACTGAGTAAATATTCCCTTCGCCTGCATTACCAGGATCAGGTAGTGTGGGTCGATGTAAATCATACATCCTCTCAGCAGATTGCTCCCCAGTCTACACTATTATAATTTCTATTTAAATATTTAAATTCCTCCTTTATATATTATAAAATTTAATTATAATCAATTGTTATTAATTGTCTAAAAAATTAGGAGTGATGAAATGAATATTTTATTAGCACCAGATTCTTTTAAAGACTCTCTCACAGCTTTGGAAGTTTGTGAATGTATCGAAAGAGGGATTAAAAATTACAAAAACGATATTATAGTGAATTCTTTACCGATGGCTGATGGCGGAGAAGGTACAGTTCGTTCATTAGTTGATGCTACTAATGGAAGAATAGTTAATAAAGTTGTGACTGGTCCACTAGGAGGAGAAGCCAAAGCTTTTTATGGACTTTTAGGAAATGAAAATACTGCAGTTATTGAAATGGCTTCTGCCTCAGGTTTGCCATTAGTACCTAAAGAAAAAAGAGATCCTTCCAAAACTACGACATATGGTACAGGTGAATTAATTAAAGCAGTATTGAGTCATAATGTAGAAAAAATAATATTAGGAATAGGAGGTAGTGCTACTACAGATGCCGGTGTAGGTATGGCCCAGGCTTTGGGGGTAGAATTTTTTGATAAAAACAATAATGAAATAGGTTTTGGGGGAGGAAATTTAAAATTCATTGATAAAATTAACATGAATAATTTAGATAAGAGAATTGAAGATGTAGAAATATTGGTAGCATGTGATGTAGATAATCCTTTATATGGTAAACAGGGTGCTGCATATGTATATAGCCCACAAAAAGGTGCAGATCAAGAGATGGTAGAAGAATTAGATAATAATCTTAGACATTTTAATAAGGTGGTAAATAAATATCTTAATAAAAATGTTAATCAAATTGAGGGATCCGGAGCGGCAGGAGGTCTTGGGGCAGGTCTTGTAGCTTTTTTAGATGCAGAACTTAAGCAGGGAATAGAAATCGTTTTAGATATCGTTAATTTTGACCAAAGATTAAGTGAAGTTGATCTTATAATAACTGGTGAGGGAATGTTAGACGGGCAAACTATTAATGGGAAAACACCAATTGGTGTTGCCAAAAGAGCTCGAAAACATAAGATTCCAGTAATTGCAATAGCTGGTTCATTAGGAAAAGGAGTCGAAAAAGTATTAAAAAAAGGAATCGATTCCTATTTTAGTATAGTAGACAAACCAGATTCATTAGATGAAATAATTAATAGATCCGATAAATTACTAGCGGATCTAAGTGAGCAAATTATTAGAACGTATATGTTAGGGAAGAAAAGTTAATTGTTTTACTGTATTCACTTGATTTGGAGGGGGATATATATTTATAATAATAATATAAGTTAGATATAGGAGGTTATATTATGTATCAGAGCTTAGAAGTTAAATCTTCAAGAAGGAATGATATGGTTGATATTACTAATCAAGTAGTTGATTTTGTAAAGAAATCTTCGGTTAATAATGGCTTATTAGTTATAAATGTACTACATACTACTGCAGCAGTCACAATAAATGAAAATGCAGACCCTGATGTTAAAAAAGATATCTTAAAAGAATTAAATAAACTAATTCCACATAATGATAACTACAAACATATAGAAGGAAATGCAGATGCACATATTAAGACAAGTTTGGTTGGGTCGAATGAAACTATTATAGTTAAAAACAACCGTTTAAAGCTTGGAAGTTGGCAAGGAATCTTTTTATGTGACTTCGATGGTCCAAGAACTAGAACAGTAATAATGAAATTAATTTCCGATTAATTCAATTTCCTCTTGACAGCAGCGGATATTATTGATAATATATAAAATGTCGCTGATGAGGAAACGCGCCAAAAAACGATTAAATAAATAGGCTAAAAACTCATTGACAGCGGCCGTGAAAAGTGTTACACTTATTTCGCGGTAGAGAAATAGAACCTTGAAAAGTGAACAGCAGACCCTGACAGTTCTTATTAAGTTTCAAGTTATTACGTTTAAGAATTTTTATA
>CAJXKY010000048.1 GCA_913055675.1 uncultured Halanaerobiales bacterium | reverse complement strand
AAAATAAATAATGCAACTCTCAGGAATAAGGAAATAGGTTAATTTTTAATACTCTGAATTAAACCATTTAGTAATTTTCTATAACCATTATTTCCTGTTTTCCTAAATAAAAAAATAAATATTACAACAGTTCCAAAATAGACTTATTTATTTTCTTTATAATTTAATACTTTTTATGAATTTAATAATCAAATATAATTAGAATAGAAATAAATATAGTTTCTATATTGCCCAAAATTATCAATCCTTCCAATTTCTTTATATCTATTTTTCTTACTAAATTATATGAATTTTTCACTGTTTTCCCCTTTACGTTCTTTATATGTACTTTTTCTCATAAAATAATAAAAGGTAATAATTGTTAATATAATAGTAAAAACAGCATGATTTCTACCAGTTATTATAAAAAGGTCTGTTAGAGTAACAGTGATCCAAATAATCATAAAAGAAATAATTTCTTCATATCGACTAAATTTTTGGTCCATTAGATTTCTCATAATCAAATATGTTGCTATAGATGGGATAGACACACTATCTAATCCTCTGGCCAATAAATGTCCTACTGTATTCAAATACGTTCACTACTTTATTTTGCTCGTACTCTTAAGTTTTTTAAAAATCTTATAAATTTGTAAATTAATAAAAGAAATCCTTCATAATATTTTAAAGTTTTATAAACACCAAATATAAAATATACCAATAAGAAAGCACACCTATTATCAGAATAATTTACAAAGCACACAATAAAAAAAACGCCCAGTGATTTACTCACCGGGCGTTTCCTATAATCCTTTAATCCTTTTTATATCAACACATAGAAATGGTAGACCATCGGGGACTCGAACCCCGAACCTACTGATTAAGAGTCAGTTGCTCTGCCAAATTGAGCTAATGGTCTACTTAAGGTAACTATCCGTATCTATTTTTAATAAATTATATACATAATAAAAAATGGGGTGGGTAATGGGGTTTGAACCCACGGCCTCAGGAGCCACAATCCTGCGCTCTATCCAACTGAGCTATACCCACCATGAAATGGTACGCCTGAGAGGATTTGAACCTCTGACCTACGGATTAGAAGTCCGTTGCTCTATCCGGACTGAGCTACAGGCGCATGTTATTGTTATGCTATGGAGCGGGAAACGGGACTCGAACCCGCGACCCTCAGCTTGGAAGGCTGATGCTCTAGCCAACTGAGCTACTCCCGCTCACAGTGATTTTTTCTCGCGACAAGTATTAGTATAACTTAAATAAGTGCTATGGTCAAAATTTTGAACTGATATTTAATGCCATTTAGAGGCTCTTAGGGTACTTTAAGTTAATATTTCTCCTAATATCTATCATTTAATACCTTTTTCATTTTTTCTAAAGCATGTGCTCTATGACTTATTTTGTTCTTTAAACTTACTGACATTTCAGCAAATGTTTTATCATATTCAGGAACATAAAAGAGAGGGTCGTAACCAAAACCTCCTCCTCCTTGTCGTTCTTTTAAAATATAACCTTTACAGTAACCAGATACAGTATATTCTTTATTTTCTTGTGGGTCTACAACTGCTACCACAGTCCTGAATTGAGCCTTTCTATCACTAAATGATACACCTTTAAGTAGTTCTAGTAATCGATCATTGTTTTCTCTATATGTAGCATCTTCATGAGCAAATCTAGCAGATCTGATACCTGGTTTACCATCTAAATAATCTACTTCTAAACCAGTGTCATCAGCAAGACTTAAGAGATTTGTCTTATTTGCTCGATCTCTAGCTTTTTTTAAAGCATTTTCTTCTAAAGTCTGACCATCTTCTATTACTTCTTCTAAATTATCAAAGTTATCAGGTGTTACAAATTCAAAATCCAAATTTTTAAAATGATCTTTAATTTCAATTATTTTACCCTTATTTGAACTAGCTACTAATAGCTTTCTCGTCATTTATTTTAACCCCACACTTTTTTTCTGTTCTTTTATTAAATCATTAATACCTTTTTCAGCTAAATCCATAAATTTATCCATTTCTTCTCGTGTAAAAGGATCTTTTTCAGCTGTACCCTGAACTTCAATAATTTGTCCTTCTTCATCCATTACTATATTCATATCAACCTGAGCGTTCACGTCTTCCTCATAACATAAATCAAGTAAATACTCTCCATCAACTATTCCGACACTTGTTGCTGCAGCGAAACCTTTTAAAGGAGATTCATTGATCATATTTTCTTCAAGCATGTATTGTACTGCATCATATAATGCCACATATGCTCCAGTGATAGAAGCTGTTCTAGTTCCTCCATCAGCTTGAATTACATCACAATCGATCCAAATTGTTCTTTCTCCAATCATTTCTAGATCTATTATTGCTCTTAAAGAACGTCCGATTAATCTTTGAATCTCTCTGGTCCGTCCACTCCGTTTTCCTTTTGCAGCTTCTCTAATAGTTCTTGTTTGGGTAGAACGGGGTAAAAGAGAATACTCAGCTGTAAGCCAACCTTTGTTTTTGCCTCTTAAAAAGTACGGAACACTATTTTCAACCGAAGCTGTGCAGATAACTTTTGTATCCCCTGTGGATACCAATACAGACCCCTCAGCATACTTTGTATAGTCCCTTTCTAGTGTTGTTGTTCTTATTTGATCATTACTACGACCATCTACTCTTTCATTGCTCATATTATTCCTCCTATGATTACTTCTTCCATTATAATTTTACAGGATTTAATAAACAAAGTCAAAATAGTAAAAGCCCATTAATGGGCTTTTACTATTATCTCATATTTTATTTTACTTTACCAATCTTTTTACTGCCTTGTGTATCGATTCATATCCTGTACATCGGCATAAATGGCCACCCAAGGCTTCTTTTATTTCTTCGTCAGTGGGGGTTTTAGTTCGGTTCAAAAGAGCTTTGATAGCCATTACAAAACCGGGGGTACAAAACCCACATTGGACAGCATCTTCAGCTATAAAAGCTTCTTTAATTTCTTTGAAATCACCTGTTTCTTTAAGTCCTTCAATAGTAATAACTTCTTTACCCTCTATTTCATGAGCGAGGACTATACAACTTCTAACTGGTTTATCATTTAAAAGAACTGTACAAGCCCCACATTCTCCGTTACCACATCCTTCTTTGGTACCGGTCATGATTAATTTTTCTCTCAATAATTCTAAAAGAGTCATTTGGGGTGGAACTTCAATTTTATATTTCTTATTGTTTATGGTAGTTTTAATCTCTTTAGCCATCTATATCATCTCCAAGTTCTCCAATGTCTCTTAAACATTTTTTCAATAAACTAACTACCATCCTCTTTTTATATTCAGGACTTGCTCTTAAGCTAGAAGAACGGGGGGAAACACTTTCATTTATAATGTCCTGTATTTTTTTAAATGACTTTTTATTGAAATTTTCTTTACTTAATATTGCATCAATTTTTTTATTTTGATACGGAGTTCTAGCAACTGTACCAAAGTATGATCTATATTTATTATCACTTCTTTTAACTAAAGCTGTATTGACTACTGCTAGATCCATTCCTTCTACTCTACTTAACCTGTGATAACTACTTTTTTCATTCTTATCGATATTTATAATTATAGATTTTAATAATTCATTATCTAACTTAACTCTTCCTACATCATACCAGAACTCTTCAATTGGTAATCTTTTTATACCATTTTGACCTACAACTTCAACTTCAGCTTCAAGAGCAAACAAAGGTACTCCATATTCTGCTCCTGGTGAAGCATGAACAACATTCCCACCGATTGTGGCTCTATTTCTTATTTCATAACAACCAAATTCACTGGCTGCTTGATAAAGAGCGTATAGTTTATCTTTAATTAACTTGTTTTCTTTAATTTCAGTAATGGTGGTTAAAGCTCCTATTTTTATTTCATTATTTTCTTGTTCTATACCTTTTAATTCATCTAATTCTTTAATATCTATAAGAAAATCAGGTGAACTTTCAGCTTCACGTAATTTAACTAAAAGATCAGTACCTCCTGCTACTATTTGGGAATTATCATTTTGATTTAAAAGCTCAAACACTTCCTCTATTGTTTCAGGTCTTTTATATTCAAATGGACTAAACATCAAGATCACCTTCTTCGATCATTTTTAAATATATTTTTTCTCTACTTAGTGGTAATTCAAACATCTCAATACCTAGAGCATCACTTATTGCATTTCCAAAGGCAGGAGTTATTCCAACTGTTCCATGTTCAGCTATTCCCCTAGCTCCAAAAGGACCAATTGGTTCTGGAGTTTCAAAAAAGAATACATCTAAATCAGCGTCATAAAGATCAAGGGGAGTTGGAATCTTATAATCAGTGAAACTATTATTTCTCATTTCACCATTTTTACCATATTTTAGCTCTTCTGTTAAAGCACCGCCCATTTCTTGGACCATACCACCAATTATTTGGCCGCGAGCCATTTTTGGACTAATAACTTTACCGGCATCAATAGCCATCATCATATTAAGTAATTTAAGTTCACCAGTTTCTTTATCTATTTCTATTACTACTCCCTGAGCACCAAATGTCCATTCTGCTGCCGCATTACCCTGTCCTGTTTCAGGATCTGTGTAAGTAAGACCTTTCGGCATATAGGTTCCATAAGTCTGGACTGGTTCTCCAGTCACAAGCCCATTTTCACTTAAATGACCGAAGCAAATATCTTCAGTCTTCACATAGATATTTTCATCATCTTTAGAAACTATTTTTTCTCCCTGGTATTCTAATTTATCTTTTTCTATATCTAATAATAGTTCAGCATTTTCCTTCAACTTATCAATAGCTTTTTCTATCGCATCCATTACAGCTCTTCCTGCTTTCCAAGTAGTTGTACTACCTATAGTCTGCCAACCGTAGGGAGAATTATCAGTACTGATATCTTCTTTTATTTTTATTTTTTCTAAGGGAAGTTTTAAACCTGCAGCTGCAATCTGTTTCATTGCTGTCTTTGTACCCTGCCCCATTTCAGAACCACTACAAGCAATATCTACAGTTCCTTCTTCATTAAATCGTAATGTTGCAGAAGCTGCAGAATTAGTCGGCATCACAGGAGATTTCATGATAGCAGCAATCCCTTTACCATATACTTTACCTGGCTTTTTATCTATTTCAATTTGATCTAATTTTTTCTTTATCTTTTCATAGCATCCAATTAGATCTCCATTTTCTTCTTCAATTTCTTGTCCCAGTGCATTGATTGAACCGGGTCTTAACATATTTTTTAATCTTACTTGATGTTCATTTAAATCTAATTCTTTTGCAATTAGATGAATCTGTCTTTCCTTTGCCCAATGCACTTCAGGGTGTCCATATCCCCTAAATGCACCGACAGGAGGAGTATTAGTATAAACTCCATAGGAGTCTACTTCCATATTATCAATTTCATAAGGTCCTGAACTATTATGCCCAGCCGCTGTCACTATATGAACTGATGTTGAACCATAAGCGCCTGAACTAAAATATAGTGAAGCCTTTTCCCCTAATATTTTACCTTCCTGAGTAACTGCTGTTTTTAGATTAACTTCAGCTCCTCTAGCTATTAACGAAGCATTAAAAGCTTCTTCTCTATCTAACTTTAATTTAACATATTTATTAGGAACAAATTTTGCTATAAAAGCAGTTAAGGGTTCTATAGACACATCTGACTTTCCTCCAAAACCGCCACCTAAATATCCTGCTTTTACAGTTATATTAGTATCGCTTATATTAAACATATCAGCAATTGTTGTTCTCACAAAAAATGGAGATTGAGTACTTGCATACATAACCATTTCCTGGTCTGTAGTCCACTTCGCAATAGCACCATGTGGCTCCATTTGTGTATGTGATCTCTGGGGATAGTCATATGTGTTTTCAATTATCTTATCAGCATTTTCAAAAGCCTGATCTACATTACCCTTTCTCAACTTATAATGTCTGAATATATTTGTACCAGGGTGGTGATTGGTATTTAAATGTCTATCATATTGATCCTGATTTTCATGTACTAAAGGTCTATCTTCTTTAATTGCCTCTCTAGCATTCATAACAGCTTTCAAGGGATTGTACTCTACTTCAATTAAATTAAGAGCTTTTTTAGCCTTCCATTTATCTTCAGATAAAACCACGGCCACTGGTTCCCCTTGAAATCTAACTTTATCTATAGCTAATGGCCTATGATCACCTATATCAACATTTATAACTTCATCTTTTATATCCTGACCTGTTATTATTTTTTCTATACCTTCTACTTGTAAAGCTTGGTCTAGATTAATATCAACAATCTCAGCATGAGCATGTGGAGAACGAAGAACTAAAGCATGCAGCATTCCTTGAAAAGAAATGTCGTCAATAAACTGAGCTTCTCCTGATATTTTTTTATCCAGGTCTATTCTTTTCTCTGCTTGTGGTATATCAACCATTTTAAATTCACCCTCTATATATTTTAGACTTAGATGACGATTCTGCAACAATTCTTCCTTCTTTTATTACATATCTTCTATCAGGTTGTAATCTAATTGCATCTACAGTTGATTGGGCGTCAAAAACTACGATATCAGCTCTACTACCTTCTTTTATGCCATAATCCTCTATTCCAAGAATCTTTGCAGCATTATAAGTTGGCATTTTAAATACTTCTTCAATTTCCTCGGGCAAACTCATATGAGCAGCATGAGCAGTAACTAATCCTACTTCCATCAGATCACACTGACCAAATGGATAAAAGGTATCTTTAACACAATCCTGGCCGAAACTCATATTCACTTTTCTCTCAAGAAGTTCTTTTACTCTTGTAATTCCTCTTCTTTTTGGATGATCATCTAAACGACCCTGTAACATCAAATTAGTTACCGGATTGGTAACAACATGAATTTGAGCTTCTTTAACTTTATCCATTACTTGCTGAGCATATTCATCTTCATAAGCAGCTAAAGCACAAGTATGACCAGCTGTAACTCTTCCTTGCCAACCATATTCAATTGTCTTATCAGCTAACATTTCCAGAGTTTTATAAGCAGGATCATCCGTCTCATCAATATGCATATCAATATCTGCATCATATTCTCGAGCAATTTCAAACGCTATTTCAATGTGTTTCAGACTATCTTCAGCAGTTTTTTCATTAGCGGGCATACCACCTACAATTTCAGCACCATTTTCCATTGCTTCCCACATTAACTTTTCAGTACCTGGATCTTGAACTATTCCTTCTTGAGGAAAAGAAATTATTTCAATGTCCATAAGATCTGAATATTTTTTACGAGCTTCTACAACACCTTTGAGAGGAGTTAAACCACCAATAGTGTCAACATCAACATGAGTTCTCATTCTTGTAGTACCGTTTTTAACAGCTAGTTTTATAGCTTTTCCAGCTCTTTCAACTATATCTTCGATAGTATAATTTTTTTTCTTCTCCCAAATGATTTCTATTGCTTCCTGTAAAGTACCTGATTCATTTGGTCTAACCACATCAGAAATAAATATCTTATCTAGATGAATGTGGGGTTCAATGAAAGCAGGGGCAACTAAGTTGCCCTCTGCATTTATTGTTTTTTTAGCTTCTTGTTCAATATTCTCACTAATCTTTACAATTTTACTATCATCTATTAAGATATCTTGTAGTTTATCTTTATTTTTCAACCTAGAGTTTTTAATTAATAGATCCATTATTCTATACCTCCTGAATTATTATGCACTTTCTTCAATCTTTTTAGGCATTTGATCGATACCTGCTTTCTTGAAAATACTGGAAATTATTGGCATTAAAACTGCAGCAACAATAATACCATTTAATGGACCAATACCAAATCCGGTTTTATTACCTAAATAAGCTGCAAGAACTCCTAATAAATAACTTACTACAGCACTCCAACGCACATTTGGAAATTTAACTGTTTCCATTCTAGGTAGTTTAGCTTTCCATACAAAGAAGTAATCACCTATTATTATACCACCTAATGGGGGTATAAATAACCCTAGTCCACTTAAATATGCAATCAAGAAGTCATATATGCCTGTGATAGCTAATATAGTAGCAATTATAACTCCACCTATAACAAAAGGTCTCTTATTATTCACATTAAACATTTCAGAACCAGCTACACCAAAAGCATAAGCTGCATTATCATTAGTAGTCCATAAGTTAAGGGTTAAGAATACAATACCCCAGAAAATTAATCCCATTTCATATAAGATTAATACAAAGTCGCCTATTTGATAAGAAATTGCACCAATTGCACCAAAGAATAACATTAGTCCATTACCAATTAAAAACGCGATTAAAGCAGACCAAAAAGCTACTTTTGCATTTTTAGCAAAACGAGTCCAGTTTGGGGCTTGGGTACCTCCACTGGCAAACGTACCAACGATCACTGTAATTGCAGTAGCAATTGTCATCGTACCGGTTGGTTCTATTCCGGCTATCTGAGACCATCCACCAGCATCTCCTACTGCTTTAAGAGTAACCCAAATTCCTAAAACTAATAACAAGGGAACTGATACATAACTTAATATTTCCATACCTTTATATCCATAATAAGCTGTAATACCCATCATAAGACTGAATAAAATCATCAATGGTATAACATAAGATTCCCAACCTAAAGCCTGAGAAAACATATGAGCCATCGTTGCAACTGTAACACCGTACCAACCAATTTGTGTACCACCGAGTAATATATCTGCCCACTTCGCTCCTGCTTTACCTAACGTGTATTTACTTAATAAAACAGTAGTTAATCCACTGCGAGCTCCTATTACTGAGAGAATTGCAACATAAATACCTAAGATAGCACTACCACCTAATAAAATATAAAAGAAGTCAGGCCATAAAGTAAAAGAAACACCAATTTCTGCACCTGCTAACATTGTTGGAGTGAAAAATGTAAAACCTAAAAGAACTGCACTTATAGAAATAATGCTTACTCTAGCCTCTTTAGGAACATGTTGTAAAGGATAGTCACGGTCAAATTCTAAATCTACATCTAAACCTTCATCTTTTTTGCTACTCAACTTTTTTTCCTCCTTTAAGATATGTTTTAATTTATTAAAGCTATATTAAGTTTTAATAATGTCCCCCCTTCTTGATAGTAATTAATTTATATGAAAATTAATATTAAGACATTTGCCCCCCCTAATAATTCCATAATCTTTGTACCAATATTATGAAGAGGACAAATGACTTTATTTATAATTTTCTGAAATTATCATAGAAAAATAAAATTACCATCTTGTTCATAATATGAAATAAACTTTTATTAGATGAACTTCTAATTAACTATTTCTCGATATATCGCTAAACTCCTTTTATAAATATTTTACAAAAAGCATGTGCTCAAATTTATATAAATTAACAATAGGGGAGAATCCCGTTTGGGACTCTCCCCTATCTAAATTAAACTTATTTAACTTTAAATTTTATGTATTAAATTTACTTATAATACTTTCCCTGCACCATCTCACTCATCTCTTTTGATTTTTCAAGTAAAAATGGGATACACTCTTCTATTTTTTGATCTGTAAAACGCATAATAGGTCCAACTACTGATACAGAGGCAACCGGACGATTTTCTTTATTTAATATAGGAATTCCCACAGCATTAATTAATTCTTCAAATTCCTCTTTTTCAATAGCATAACCCTTTTCTCGTACTTCTGCGAGATCTTCATATAATAGGTCTTTATCTATAATAGTCTTTTTCATATATTTTTTCATACCGGAAATCTGTAATATTTGTTCTACTTCATCTTTAGGAAGATAGGCTAACATAGCTCTACCAGCCGCAGTACAATACAAGGGAATTTCTCTGCCTATCATTAAATAGGCTTTTATAATTTGTTCCGATTCTTCCCCTAATACACAGATTGCTCTATCATTTTCTCTTACAAACATGGTAGTAGTTTCTTTACAATTATTAACTATTTCTTTAATAGTCGGTTTTAATCTCATTAAATAATTGTGCATATCTCGATCTTTAATCCAACCATTAAATATTTCAGAACCAATATTATAGTTTTTTGTCCGTTGATTTTGAGTTATGAATCCTTCTAACTTCATAGTTTTTAACATGTGATGAACTGTACTTCTATTATATCCAAATTCATCTACCAATTCATTAACAGAAACTTCATCCGTCGCTGACATTATATATCTCAAAACTTTCAAACTTTTTTGAACTGACTTTATAATTCCATTATTACTAATAGCGGTTCAACCCCCTAATAATGCAGAAAATGTGTGTCTGACTCCATCATTCTTAAGATTTAATTTTCAAGTAATAAAAGCTTTTGGTGATATTTATTTTTTCTGGAAAGATTTATAGAATTCAGCAGGTGGCCTGTCATTTAAAGACCCATGACGGTATCTATTATTATAGTAATCCATATAATCACTAACTATTTCATAAACCTAAAGATAACTGTTAAATTCATTCATACTATAGCAATCTCTTTCCAATATGGAATGAAATGATTCTATATGAGCATTCATATTAGGCGTTTTAACAGGTATACTTTGATGTTTAAGGTCCAACTGTTTACAAGTGTCATCAAATAGATTAGAAACAAACTATGGTCCGTTATTAGTTCTAATAGTTTGTAGATTTTCCATACCTTTAGTTCTATCAACAACATTTATTAATAACAATTGAAAAAGAATTGATCGTTCCCTTAATAAATCCATATTTGACGTCCATTTCCCAAAGTTCATTGGAATTGGTGACTTTAGCTCTTTTTGCTAATTTACGCGGATGATGTTTTTTCAACTTACGCTGTGGTTTTAAAATATCCAGTTCTTTACAAAGCCTATATACTTTTTTATCATTTATCTTTAAAAAATAATCTTCTTTAAGGCATTTACTTAATTTGCGGTATCCGTAAGGAAAGCCGTCACCAGCGACTAATTCCATAAGATATTCTTTTATTTCTTCATCGGATACTTTATGGCCTTTTAGATGATACGAATAACCGGGAATAGGCCTACCTTTGGGATTATTAGAACTGTTATCTTTGTTTCTGTCATGTTTTAAATTGTCATAATAAGTGGAAGCTGCTAAACCGACAAAGTCCAGTACTACATTTGCTTTATATCCTTTATTTATCCACTTCTGGGCGATGATAACTGGGGTCCGCTTGATCACGTAGATCTCTTAAAATAGCTAATTCCAGTTCTTTTTCAGCCATTAATTTTTTGAGTTGATTATTTTCAGTTCCAAGCTTGTTAACACGTCTTTTTATTTCATGATATTCTTTCTTTTTGTTTTTAGGCAAAGAACGAACCGAACCGTTCTTTTTAGCTTTCCGTAACCAGGCATAAACAGTATGTTTTGAAATGCCGTGGCGTCTTGCTACTAAGGCAATATTACCGATTTGTTGACATTCATATACTACTTGTTCTTTTAATTCGTCAGAATAATTATTTCGTTTCATTTTATCTATAACCCCCAAATAGAAAATTTAATTGAATTTTTTAAATAGGGCTAGCCCTATTTAAAACCTTAAAACCATAATAAAAGTAAGTATAACACATACACACTAATTATCCAACTCTGTTAGGGGGCTTAATAGATAGCTTATCACTCACTTTATTGATTTTCTTTTATCTTATTTTAGTATTAAACATTTTTATTTTTATTTTCAAAAATATTTTGTTCTTCAAAATCAAGATTGGGTAAATTTAAAAAGTTTGTACCTTTATTTAAAAACTCTATAGAAACTTTATTTAAATCACTTACATAAAATTTATGTTCTTTAAAACTAATAGGCTCTTCATGTTTTCCACTAATCATACCTCTAACTGCCATTATGTTCTTTGCTCTTAATGCCATTGTTTCTGCTGGATTAACCAAGGTCACATTTTCTCCCATAACTTTTTTTATCACTGGCATGAGGTAGGGATAATGAGTACAACCTAAAATTAGGGTGTCAATTCCTTTTTGTTTTATTGGTAATAAATACTCTCTAACAATTTTTTCTACTTTATCGCCCTCAAAATCTCCTTTTTCTGCTAACTCAACAAATCTTGGACATGCTTTTGCATATATTTCAAAATCAGTAACTTCATTTTTCAAGGCCTCTTGATAGGCATTACTATTAATAGTACCTTTTGTACCTATTATACCCACCTTATTATTTTCACTAACACTTTTCACTCTTGCTGCCACTCCATCAATAGTGCCAAACAAAGGCATATTTACATCTTTTCGTGCCTCTTTTAATAACATAGAAGTCGCTGTATTACAAGCTAGTATGATTGTTTTTACATTTCTATGTTTAAAGTAATCTATTATCCTATATACATATTTTTTTACATCTTTTTTTGGTTTTGGTCCATAAGGTAAATGAAGAGTATCACCAAAATAGATAATCTTTTCAGCGGGCATGGTCTTCATTACTTCTCTTGCTACCGTTAATCCGCCGACTCCTGAATCTAACATTCCTATTGCTTTTTTTGTAACATCCATATTGTTCACTCCTGTATTAATTATTACCTCATTTTTTTGGGTTTATAATCTGTTGACTGGGTTTTAATGGTCTACTTAAATCCATGTGCCCTACTAAAGTATCTACTTCTTCACCATCAATTAAAAATTTAACTTCTCCAACCTCATCAAACTGAGCTAGAGTATTGACAATAGAGTATACAGTTATTCTTTCTCCTGTAGAACCACCCCAGTGGTTTTCAATAATTTCTTTACTAAAATCAATCTGAATTTTATCATTATTTCTTGAAACATTCAAAACCTTTGTTCCTTCTGGTATTGTTTTAGATAAATCGGGGGCGGTAGGGCCTTCTATCAAGGCATTAACAGCTTCTTTATATAAATTTCTTCCTTTAATAGTTCTGCTTTCAATTTCAAGATACATCGCATCCTTGGTAGAAAAGTATAGGTCTACTGACTCTTCTTTTACAACCAAGTTAGTTCCAGCTATAAAATAATATACTACACCTAAGACAGCAATCAATATTATTAACATTATTATAAATTTAAATATTCTATTTTTCATAATTAATCCCACCTCAATCCTTGAATTTATCGAAGTAGTTAAATAAGCCTTGGCTAATTGCTTCTGCAGCATCTTTTATAAATTTACCATCCCCAAGTAATTTCTCTTCGGTAGGATTTGATAAAAAGGCTACCTCTACAAGTACTGAGGGCATCTCGGTATATTTTATAACATAGAGGTGTTCTTTTTTTACACCTCTATTGACTAATCCAAGTTTACTTATTAGTTCCTTTTGAATATTTTCCGCAAGAAACATACTATCCCCAGTTTTATTGGGAGCAATAAAGGTTTCAGTCCCTTCCGAGGTTCTTTTATTCGAGGAATTATTGTGAATACTTATAAACACTCTGGCACCTTCATTATTAGCTATTTTTACTCTTCTATTTAATGATACAAAGTTGTCACTTTTCCGAGTCAATAGCACTTTGAAGCCGCGGCTTTTAAGAATACTTTCCAGTTTTTTTACAATCCTTAAGTTTATATCTTTTTCTTCTACATTACTTGGTCCTACAGCACCCGGATCAAAACCACCGTGTCCTGCATCAAGGACTATCAGATTATTTTTATTTTGAATTTCAGATTTAGCTAAAGCAATATTTATTTTATTATCTGGATTATCAGAAACTATATTATGATTAAAGTATTTATCAAGTTCAAAAACTATTCTAGTTACAGTTTCATCTTCTTTATCAAATCTACCCATTCTTATTTCCTTTATTATCCCGGTAGGGTCAGGCAGTTTAACCTCATCAGGGGTTATTTCTTCACCACTTATATCGACTACTAGTCGATGTGGGTAAGAAAACTTCTTAACCTCATAGTTAACTTTACCACTTACATTTATATTTATATTTGTGTATATATTTTGGTCTAAGAGTTCAATACTATCAAATTTATTGGCAAAACTTATTCTGTGAATATATACATCTTTACTATGCTGTTCTTGTTCCCAATTGTATGCTGTCATTTCACTTAGATCTGCAACAATTCTAACAACCTGGCTATCAAATCTTCCCACTCTAATCTTTTTAACAATATTCTCTTTAATATTTATTTCACCTTGCATATTCTCTTCACGATAAGTATTAAACAGGTTAATGACTAGACGAGAGGGATCTTGCAAGGTAAATAAATCCGGTTCAATCTTAGCATCGGTTTTAAAGACAATTTGGTGGTCTTTATAAGCAAGATCAAAGACACGCGCCCTTTTTGCAGGTTGAAGAACAATTTCGTCTTCATCATCCTGATTTACTATATTAAGATACTTCTTTTCTTTTAAATCTAATACTACTCTTAAAATAGTAGGCTCAAATTGAAATTGACTAACCCTTACATCTTTAATCCATTGATTATCTTCTAGATTTTTTTCGAATTCGCTTAACAATACACCTGGAATATCTAATACCATTCGCCGGGGATCTTCTAAAAAAGAAATTTCCGGTTTATTCATATTCCCGTTCGATTTAATCTCTAAAGTATCATTTTGTTTCCAATTAACTGAAGCAATTTGAGGCATAAATTGGATTACTAAATTTCCGTTTTCCTCACTTATTACTTCATCCGAATTGATCGGTAAAGGATATTTACTCGTCAAAACAATCTGTAAAGTAGCTTGATTTTCTATTCTTTTACTTTGCAAGTAATAATTCTTATCTGAAACATTATCTACAAAATCCGCTTCCATAGCAGCCTTTTCAATTTCAACAATTAACTTTTTAGGATCATCAGTTAATCTAATTCGATAGGGTGCTATATTGTCCATCTTTAATATCAAAGACTGCCTATCAGGACCCCAATCTATTTCTTTAAGATGAGATTCTGGTTTAAATAAATAATATGAATTATTCAATTTATCATATTCTATTAAAAAGCCAAACACATTCATAATATCTGAAAAAGGAATATATGTATAATTATCTTTAATAACCATTGGTGAATCAGTTCTTATCGCTCGACTATCTATCTGTATGTAGGGACTACCAACCATCATCTTAACGCTCTTCCCATTTTTTTTCATAGTAAGAGTATTAATAGAACCAGACCAGTTTAGTTTGGCACCAATACTTTTAGCCAGAGCTTTTGACCTAACTAAAACTGCTCCATTGCTTCTAGTAGGGTCAAGTTTTTCAGTACTCTCTTCCCCATTTATGTAGATTTGGGGTGAATTAGCAGAAAGTACTGCTTGAGAAGAAAATATTAAAATAAATAATAGAAAAAATAGTGCGATTTTTTTATAGTTCACTGTAAACATCCTCCGGCCCTAAGATAGTTGTTAAATAAACGTTTCTATATGTTAATATTCAACATATTTACTATATTTCCTGCCATTTAAGGTAAATTATAGAATATAAAAAAAGGACTTCCATAAGCCCTTTAATAATAATCTACTGTAAAATTATATAAAAAAGCTCCTGGAAAGTCCTCAATAAATTTTATTATTTTATCAATAATCTTTTCCAGATAACGCCGATCATCTGTAACCGTAGCAATTCCTAATTTAGCATTTTTCCAAAGATCTTTATTATCCACCTCTGCCACTGCTACATTAAATTTGTTTTTACATTTATCAGCAAGACTTCTTATAATACTTCTTTTGTCCTTGAGAGACTGAGCCATTGGAATTTGCAATTCCACTGTAATGACAGCTACAAACATATTATTCACCCTCTTAAAATTCCATTAAAAAACACTTCTTTTACACTTTGATTAATATTTTCTAATGGAAATTCAGAAGAAAATAACGCCCAATGAGAAGAAGCTACACTCAACATTCCAAACAAACCTGAACTTATGGTCTCAATATCTACATTTTTAAAAGCCTTAGAGTCTTCTCCTTCTTTAATAATATTTTCAAAGATAGTTATGTATTCTTCCTTCAATTTAAAAATTTGTTCCTCTAGCCCCTGCCTATAGCTCCACATCTCACGTAAATAAAAAACAAAATAATCATGGTTCTTATTAAAGTATTCAAGCTGAGAATCAATAGCCTTTTCCAATTTATCTCTAGGTTCCATTACTTCTTGAATACTATCTTTAACATATTCAATTAATTTAACAGTACCACAATCCAATAAAAAACTAAGCAACCTTTCTTTACTGTCAAAATAGTTATAAAAGGTTCCTTTACCAACACCTGCTTTTTGTGCTATTTCTTGAACTGTAGTTCTATTGAAGCTTTTATCAGAAAATATACTAACAGCAGCTTTACAGAGTCTAGCTTTTTTGTTTTCAAGGTCATCAAACAGTTCATATTTTGTACTCATAATAACCCCTTCTCTTTCCATATTCAAATTAATAATATCAGAGTGTTATTACAATGTCAACGTTCCCTCCTTTATTAGCTTAATAAAATTAAAGTATTATTATATTTTCAATATATTCAAAATTTTGATATCATAGAGATAAGATATTAAAGAAAGGAAATATATTATGGATCTTACATCAGTAGAAAAATTTAAAATTAAAAAAGTTAAAAATAATTCCATGGAGGAACTAGAAGACTCAATAATAAAAGAACAGCCTTTTACCATTTTTGTGAATGGTTATGAATTAGTTACCTTGATGACTTTACCAAAAGACTTGAAGGAATTAACAATAGGTTTTTTAGCTTCAGAAGGAATCCTTGAAAATTTAAATGAGATAACAGACATGAAATTTACACATCAAAATTCCATAATACAAGTTGAAATTGATAAAGATATTGATATAAACATATTTAAAAAAAGAACTTTAACCTCTGGATGTGGCAAAGGAATTACATTTACTAATTTAAAGGATTGTTCTGCTGGTAAAATCTCCGAAAATGATTTAACCATGAAATCTAAAAATATCGTGAAGTTAATGGTTAATATGCAAAAAAGTGCAAAACTCTTTGAGCAAACGGGAGGTACCCACACTGCAGCATTAACCAGTAGTGATAATATCGTGTATGTAATTGAAGATATCGGGCGGCATAATACTATTGATAAGATTATAGGAAAATCATTCTTAAACAAAATTAATTTAAATGATAAAGCAATTCTTACAAGTGGTAGAGTATCTTCAGAAATTATTATTAAGGTACTCAAACAAAAGGTTCCAATCTTAATCTCCAGATCTGCTCCTACAAATTCCGCAGTTAATATTGCTCGAGAAAAAGACTTAACTTTAATAGGTTTTACAAGAGGAAATAGATTTAATATATATAATGATCTAAATAGAATTAAGTATTAATATAGAGTAGGACCAGCCTTTCAGCTGGGACCCCTCGTCAAACTGCACGTACGGTTCTCCCGTAAACAGCTTACCATTATTGTTGCCCCTTTACAGGGAATAAGTCATCATCTCTGTATTACTA
>CAJXKY010000047.1 GCA_913055675.1 uncultured Halanaerobiales bacterium | reverse complement strand
GTGGAGATATTATAACATCTATCGATGGTAATGAAACAGATATTGCATCTGCAGCTGTTGATATAATAAGAAATA
This sequence comes from uncultured Halanaerobiales bacterium, assembly GCA_913055675.1. Taxonomy (GTDB): domain Bacteria; phylum Bacillota; class Halanaerobiia; order Halanaerobiales; family M55B127; genus M55B127. The sequence goes on along the minus strand of CAJXKY010000047.1, from coordinate 17,247 downwards.
GAGAAATTGGAGATACTGTCAATTTAGAAGTACTAAGGGATAATAAAAAGATTAATTTAACAGTTGAAACAATTGAATTACCGGAAAGTCCTGGTAAACCTTCTATAGGTATTTTGATAACTACCAAAAATCTCAATTATGAATTCCCGATAGAAGTTAAATATGATACTGGTAATATCGTAGGACCCTCGGCAGGTGGGATGTTTGCATTAGAAATATATAATCAGTTGGTAGAAGAAGATTTGACTAAAGGAAAAAAAATAGCTGGTACTGGAACAATTAACTTAGAAGGTGAAATCGGACAAATAGACGGTATTAAGCAAAAAATTATAGCTGCAGAAGAAGCACAAGCAGAAATATTTATTTTACCAGAAGAAAATTATGAGGCAGCAAAAAATGTTAAAAAAAATATACAATTAGTTCCAGTGAAAACTTTTGAAGAAGCTATTCAGTTTTTAACTAACCAAAATATTTCAAAAGCAGCATAAATTAATCCAATTTGATGACATTTCTAGTGAAATCTTGATGTGAACTTCTATAAACAGGATTTTTATATAATAAGTTATATATATCAGTACCCAATATATCGTAGCTTAAAGAGTTCTGGAGAAGCTTTTTATTATTAAATGATAACTCATTTATATATTCAGATGGATTAATGATAACTGGAAGTTTTGATTTTTTATTTATATGTGATAAAAGGTTTTCACCCTTTTCTGTAAAGCCTAAAATTCTCAAATAAGACGGTCCTTGGATATCATGTTTATTTAAATTATTTTTTTGTAAATCAAATAATATATTTATCAATATCCTTTGAAATCTAGTTTTTGTAAAAGAACGGGTATTTAAATTTTTCATTAATTGTTGATAATTACCCGATGTTTGGGCTGCTTTTTTTATTCTATGAGCTAGGTTTTCATTAACATCTCCAATATTAATGAGATCATTTATAGTATATTGTCTAATTTTAGTCAGCAGCATAATACCCAGATTATTTAAATCAAGAGGTATTTGTTTATTTTGAATTAATTCATTCAAAATCTGATAAGTAAAGTTTGGAACCTTATTTTTAATTTCTGTAAGTTTGTTATTATTTATATAATTTCTTATGGAGGTAGCACTTATAAAATCATCATCAATTTCTTTAGAATGATAACCTTGTCCAACTCTTTTTATTGTTTTTAAATTCAAATCAAGACTATATGTATATTTTGCTTTTAAATATTCAATTCCTAGAATATTATTAGATCCATTTAAAATCTGGAATATATTTTGTTCAGCCCAATAATCATTATCTATTTTTAACTTAATTTGATCTATTAACGCATATTTTCTTGCCGCAGGAAAGACAAGTCCTTCTTTTAAGTAGTGGCTTAATCTTTTTTCATAATATTTATTTTCAGTAATTAAAAGTTTGGCAATTTCACGTAAAGTGTCTATTTTTCCGTATTCACTACCAAATACAACATTGTCAACTATTCCTAATGCATCTAAAAGGCGCATAGAAGCTTGCGAAAAGTATTCAGCGCTTCGAACACTGTAACACAAGGGTAGCTCAATTAATAGATCTACACCGCCTTTTAAGGCCATTTTAGTTCTATTCCATTTATCACAGATGGCAGGGGTCCCTCTTTGCATAAAATTACCAGACATGACTGCAACAATATAATCAGAATTTGTAATTTCCCGGGTTTTTTTGATATGATATTTATGTCCATGATGAAAAGGATTATATTCAACGATTATTCCAGCAACTTTCATTTATAAATCATCCTTTTTATTAATAATTAACATTTTCATTATTATATTATCAGAAAATATACATAATAACAAAGGTTTATTTATATTAAAATTACATATAGAAAAATTATTATTATTGTAATATAATACAATACAAAGGAGTGTGAAATATATATGGATGTAATGAAAGAATTTAAAAATAAGGCCAAACAATCAAAAAAGACAATTGTTTTGCCTGAAGGATATGAACCAAGAATGATAAATGCCTTACCACAAATTAAAAAAGAGAATTTAGCTGATATTATTCTTTTAGGAAAAGAAGCAAAAATAAAAGGCATTGCTAATAAAGAAGGTGTCAGTCTTGATGGTATAACTATAATAAACCCCGAAAAATCTGAATTAAAAGAAGAATTTGCTGATATTTTTTATGGTTTAAGGAAACATAAAGGAATTACTAAAGAAGATGCATTAGATAGGATTGTAGACCCGTTATATTTTGGAATATTATTAGTACATACTGAAAAAGCGGATGGAATGGTAGCAGGTTCAATTAATGCTACAGGAGATGTCTTAAGACCAGCTTTGCAGATTGTAAAAACAAAAGATGATATTTCCGTGGTTTCGGGAGCCATGATTATGGATGTTCCTGAAAGTGAGTATGGACACGATGGTATATTTATCTTTTCTGATGTAGCTGTTAATCCTAATCCAGATGCAAAACAATTAGCTGAAATTGCTGTTTCTTCAGCTGAGACTGCTAAATTATTACCTGGTTTGGATCCAGAAGTTGCTATGTTATCTTTTTCAACAAAAGGTAGTGCAAAACATGAACTTGCTGATAAGGTAATAGAAGCTACAGAAATTGCTCAGAATTTAAACCCTGACCTTTCTGTAGATGGAGAAATGCAGGCTGATGCGGCTTTAGTTCCTGAAGTTGGTAAAAAGAAGTCACCGGATAGTAAAGTTGCGGGTAAAGCCAATGTTTTAGTATTCCCCGATTTACAGGCAGGTAATATTGGATACAAATTAGTGCAAAGATTAGCAAAAGCGGATGCAATTGGACCAATTTTACAAGGCATGGCTAAACCAGTAAATGATCTTTCCCGAGGTTGTTCAGTTGAAGATATTGTTAATGTTGTAGCAATTACTGCAGCACAAGCTCAAAATTTATAATAACAGGAGGAATAAGAAATGAAGATATTAGTATTAAATAGTGGTAGTTCATCAATTAAGTTTCAATTATTCAACATGGAAAAGGAAGAAGTTTTGGCAAAAGGACAAGTCGAAAGAATTGGGATTGAAGGTTCAGCAATTGAATATGAAAATATGAGTGGTCAGGAAGTAGAAAAAGATATTGATATATCTGATCATAGAGAAGGTATTGAACATATTATTGATATGTTATTAGACTCCGAAGTTGGTATTTTAGAAGATATTGATGAAATTAATGCTGTAGGTCATAGAGTAGTTCATGGTGGGGAAAAGTTTGCTGAATCAACATTAATTACTGATGAAGTTATAAATTCAATCGAAGAAGTTTCATCTTTAGCACCACTTCATAATCCTCATAATTTATCTGGAATTAGAGTTTGTAAAGAATTATTACCTGGTAAACCTCAGGTAGCAGTTTTTGATACAGCATTTCATCAATCTATGCCAGAAGAAGCATATACTTATGCAATACCATATGAATACTATGAAAAATATGGTGTGAGACGTTATGGATTCCATGGTACATCTCATAAATTCGTTTCAAATAGAGTAGCTGAAATTATGAATGAAGATAAAGATGATCTTAAAATCATTACCTGTCATCTTGGCAATGGTGCTTCTATTGCTGCAGTTGATGGTGGAGAATCTGTTGACACTAGTATGGGTATGACTCCATTGGAAGGTTTAGTAATGGGAACCAGAAGTGGAGATTTAGATCCAGCAATTATACCTTTCTTAATGGAAAAAGAAGATTTAGATGAAAAAGAAATCGATAGTATTCTTAATAAGAAAAGTGGATTACTTGGTGTCTCAGGTGTTAGTAATGATTCAAGAGATGTAAGAGAAGCAGCTCATAATGGAAATCATAGAGCAGAATTAGCTGATAAAGTATTTAACTATCGTGTAAGAAAATATATTGGTGCTTATATTGCTGCACTTAATGGTGTAGACGCAGTTGTCTTTACTGGTGGTATCGGCGAAAACGCTGCTGGTGTAAGAGAACACATCGTAGATGGATTAGATAATTTAGGTTTTGAACTTGATGCTGAAGCAAATAAGGTTCGTGGAGAAGAAAGAGAAATTACATCTGAAAATTCTAGAGTTAAGGCTTTTGTAATTCCAACAAATGAAGAGTTAGTTATAGCTAGAGATACTGAAAATATTGTAGAAAATGAATAAATTACTTGACAATGAATTATAATTTTTTATATAATTAACTCTGGTTCATACACAGAGGTGAAGAAAAATGATTGTAGATTTTAGTGACCTAAAGGAAGTAGGTAGCAAGAAGAAGTATACTTCCGAACTTGATGTTGATCATATCAATTTTAGGAATAGAAATATTGAAATTGATGGACCTTTAACAGTTGAATTAGATGTTTTAAAAACAGAAAGATCGTTTGTCTTATCAGGGGAATTAGAGGGTGTGTTAATATTACAATGTAGTCGTTGTTTAAAATATTTTGAATACCCAATTCAAGTAGAGATAAGTGATGAATTATCAAATGAAGACATTGAGGATCTTCACAATATAAATTTATTTCCAATATTTGAACGTGATATTATATTGGAAATACCTATAAAACCTCTTCATGATAAAAGCTGCAAGGGATTATGTCCCATTTGCGGTCAAGATTTAAATGAAGAAGAATGTGATTGTGAAAAAGAAAGTATTGATCCGAGGTTAGAAAAATTAAAAGAATTCAAACAAAAATAGAAGAAAGAACAGGAGGTGTTAGGATATGGCGGTTCCAAAGAAGAGAACTTCTAAGTCCAGAAAAAGAAAGCGTCGCACTCACTGGAAATTAAAAGCTCCAAATTTAGTGGAGTGTCCAGAATGTGATGAATTAATATTATCACACCGAGCATGTCCAAGCTGTGGATATTACAAGGGTGAAAAAGTAATTAACACGTAAGTGTTTTGAAGGTAGGTCTAAAGAATAATAGACCTACCTTTTTTATTTTTTGAAAAAAAAATATCTTTAAGTAGGAATATGAACTTAAATACATAATATATAATAAATAGTATAAGTATAAATATTAAGGAGATGATGGTTTTGAGAATTGTAATAGATGCAATGGGTGGAGATCAAGCTCCGGAAGAAATTGTAAAAGGAGCTGTTGATGCGGTAAAAAGTTTTTCTGACTTAACCTGTATATTAACAGGGAAAGAAGGAAAAATTAATAGAATATTAGATAATTATGAATATAATGTCGATTCTATTGAAGTAGTAGATGCTTCACAGGTAGTAACTATGTCAGATAAACCATCTGAAGTACTCCGTAAAAAGAAAGATTCTTCATTAATTGTTGGTACAAATTTAGTGAAAGATAATAACGCAGAAGCCCTTATATCAGCTGGTAATACGGGTGCTGTTATGGCTTCGGGTATTTTTAATATAGGGAGGGTTTCTGAAGTAAAGAGACCCCCAATAGCAACTGTTTTTCCTTCCAAAATAGGTAAAACAATTGTATTAGATGCTGGGGCAAATGTTGACTCAAACCCTCAACATCTGATACAATTTGCAATAATGGGTCAGATATATGCTGAGCAAGTATTAAATATAACTAATCCTAGAGTAGGACTTTTAAGTATAGGTGAAGAAAAGGAAAAAGGAAACAAATTAAATAAAAATACATATAAATTAATGGAAAAAGAAAGTAAAATTAATAATTTTATTGGTAATATAGAGGGTAGAGATATTTTCAAAGGTAATTGTGATGTAGTTGTCTGTGATGGTTTTGTAGGAAATATTGTATTAAAAACCACAGAAGGCGTTGCTTCTTTTGTTTTTGATTTATTAAAAGAAACCTTAACTAAAAATTTAAAATCCAAACTTGGAGCTATGTTACTTAAAGATGAACTAAAAAAAATGAAAGAAAAAGTAGATTATAAACAATATGGTGGTGCACCTTTGCTAGGATTACAAGGACTTGTCATAATTAGTCATGGAAGTTCTGATTCACAGGCTATTTTTAGTGCAATTAAAGTGGCAAGAGAAGCAATTCAAAATAATGTAGTGCAAATTATTGAAAATAAATTAGAAAAGAAATAATACGGGAGTGATTGAATAATGTATTTAAATACAGAGATATGTGATTTGTTTGATATAAAATATCCAATCTTACAAGGAGGTATGGCCTGGGTTGCTACTGGTGAACTTGCGTCAGCTGTCTCAAAGGCTGGTGGTTTAGGAATTATTGGAGCAGGAAATGCGCCCAAAGATGTAATAAAAGAGGAAATTAGAAAAGTTAAAGAGGTAACTGATAACAACTTTGCTGTAAATGTAATGCTTTTATCTCCCTTTGTAGATGATATAGTAGATCTAGTAATTGAAGAAAATGTTCCTGTTGTTACTACCGGTGCAGGAAATCCAGGTAAGTATATAGATAGATTTAAGGAAAACAATATAAAAGTAGTGCCTGTAGTATCTTCTGTGGCTTTAGCTAAAAGACTAGTTAGAACTGGTGTTGATGCAGTAATTGCTGAAGGTACTGAAGCAGGAGGACATATTGGCGATTTAACGACCATGAGTATGGTACCTCAGCTTGCTGATGCAATTGACGTACCTATCATTGCAGCAGGAGGTATAGCCGATGGAAGGGGCTTTGCAGCCGCTTTATCATTAGGAGCATCTGGAGTTCAAATGGGAACTAGATTTGTTTGTTCTACTGAAAGTATTGCTCATGATAATTATAAAAAAGCTATTATAAATGCTAGAGATAGAGATGCTGTAGTAACGGGAAGAAGTACAGGTCATCCTGTACGCAATTTGAAAAATAAATTAACCCGAAAAATTGATAATATGGAAAAAGAAGAGACTGCAAAAGAAAAAATTGAAGAAATGGGTTCCGGTAAATTAAGAGAAGCTGTATGTGAGGGCAATATTGAGTTTGGCAGTATAATGGCTGGTCAAATTGCTGGAATGATTGAAGATGAATTATCAGTAAAAGAAATTATTAATAATATTATAAATGAAACTATTGAAGTTATTGAGAATAATAGGAATTATATAAGAGAATAATATTTCTCTTTTTAGATATTAAATTTTGTGGTGATTTAAAGGGGGTAGTTAAGGGGTAAAAAATAAATAAGAGTTCAAAACTGATTAATTAATAATGAATAAGAAGAAAGGTGGAAATATAAATGAGAAGAGCAACTATAACAGGTTGGGGAAAACATCTACCCCCGAACGTTATGACAAATAAAGATTTAGAGGAAATAGTTGACACCACTGATGAGTGGATTCAGAAAAGAACTGGAATTAAAAAACGTAGAATAGCTGATGAAGATACTGCGACTTCTGATTTGGCTATTGAAGCATCTAAAAAGGCTTTAGATAAAGCTGACTTAGATCCCGAGGAGTTAGATTTAATTATTGTATCTACAGTTACTCCAGATATGGCTTTTCCAGCTACCGCTTGTATTGTTCAGGATAAAATAGGGGCAAATAATGCAGCTGCATTTGATCTTGAAGCAGGCTGCTCAGGCTTTGTCTATGGACTGAGTGTAGGCGCACAATTTATTGAAAGTGGTCTTTATGATAATGTGCTAGTAATTGGAGCAGAAACTTTGTCTAAGATCACAGACTGGGAAGATAGAAACACTTGTGTATTATTTGGAGACGGCGCAGGAGCAGCAGTTTTACAAGCTACTGATAAAGGCGGATTTTTAGCTTTTGATTTAGGATCAGATGGTAGTGGAGCAGGAGCTTTATATATGGAAGCAGGAGGTTCTGCAAAACCCGCTAGTTTAGAAACAGTTAAAAACAAACAGCATTATATTAGAATGGAAGGTAATCCTGTTTTTAAATTTGCTGTAAAAACCATGAAAAGGGCTTCTTTAGATGTATTAGATAAGGCTAATTTAACTACAGATGATATTAATTTATTAATACCACATCAAGCTAATACAAGAATTATTAAATCTGCAAGAAGAAGATTAAAGCTTGATGAGGATGAAGTTTATGTAAACTTACCGGAATTAGGTAATACTTCTAGTGCCTCTGTAGCAATTGCAATGGCTGAAGCTAGAGAAAATGGAAAAATCAAAAATGGAGATAATTTACTATTAGTTGCGTTTGGAGCAGGCTTAACATGGGCTGCTGCAGCAATTGAATGGAATGAAAATATTTAAATAATGGAGTGAGTTATAATGAGTAATAATATTGCTTTTGTATTTCCTGGTCAGGGTTCCCAATATGTAGAAATGGGTAAAGATTTCTATGAAAATTTTGAACTGGCTAGAAATTACTTTGATAAAGCAAATGAAATTTTGGATATAGATCTAAAAAAATTATGTTTTGAAGGTCCAGAAGAGGAATTAACTGAAACACAAAATACACAACCAGCTATTTTTACTGTAAGTATGATTGCTTATAACTTAATGAAAGAAAAAGGGGTAGAACCTTCAATGTTAGCTGGACATAGTCTAGGAGAATATGCAGCTTTGTGTGCCGCCGGAGTTTTTGATTTTGAAACAGGTTTGAAGTTAGTTCGTAAAAGAGGAGAATTAATGGCGTCGGCTGTTTCAGAAGGTTCAAAAGGTACTATGGCAGCTATAATTGCTTTAGACCGTAAAGAAATTGAAAAAATATGTGAAGAAGTAAATGGTGTTTGTGAATTAGCGAATATTAACTCACCAATGCAGATTGTCATTTCCGGTGAAGTAGATGCGGTTCATGAGGCAATGGAAAAAGCTGATGAAGCTGGAGCTAAAAAAGTAGTGGAATTAAACGTAAGTTCAGCATTTCACTCTCAATTGATGGAACCAGCTAAAAACAAACTTAAAGATTATATTAGTGATATTAACTTTAACAACCCCGAGATACCGGTAATTGCAAATAGTACTGCTGATTTTGTAGAGACAAATGAGGAGATAGTATCAGCTCTAGAAAAACAACTAACTAATGCAGTTAGATGGGTTGAAAGTATGGAATTAATGGGTAAAAATGATGTTGAACTTGCTTTTGAAGTAGGTCCAGGTAGAGTTTTAAAAACACTAATGAGGAGAATAAATCGTTCCATTAAAACATACAATATACAGGATAAAGCTAGTTTAGAAAAAGCATTGAAAAAAATATAAATCAGGAGGTTTATTTAATATGAGTAATAGAGTTGTAGTTACAGGGCTTGGAGTTGTATCTTCATTAGGTATGGAGATTGACCAGTTCTGGGATAATATAGTAAATGGAAAGTCAGGTATTTCAAAAATAGAAAGTTTTGATACAGAAGAATATTCAAGTAAAATTGGTTCTGAAATAAAAGATTTTGATCCTAATGAATATATTGACCGTAAAGATGCCAAAAGGATGGCAGTCTTTACTCAATATGCAGTTGTTGCTGCTATCAAAGCCTTACAAGATGCTGGTTTGGAAGTTACTGAAGATATCGCAAATGAAGTAGGTGTTTTAATAGGTTCGGGTATTGGTGGAATAGAAGTATTTGAAAAACAAATAGGAAGACTTGTAAATAGAGGGCCTAAAAGAATTAGTCCTTTCTTTATTCCTATGATGATTTCAAATATGGCTGCTGGTCAAGTAGCAATTTATGCTAATGCTAAAGGTCCAAATAGTAATGAGGTAACAGCTTGTGCTTCAGGAACTCACTCAATTGGTGAAGCAATGGAAATTATAAAAAGAGGAGATGCCAAAGTGATGATTGCTGGCGGCTCTGAGGCTTCTGTTACAAAATCAGCAGTAGCTGGATTTAGTAATATGAAAGCACTTTCTACTAGAAATGATGAGCCTCAAAAGGCTAGTAGACCTTTTGATAAACAAAGAGATGGTTTTGTAATTGGTGAAGGAAGTGGAATATTAATCCTTGAAGATTATGAATTTGCTAAGAAAAGAGGAGCAAATATTATAGCTGAGGTTAGTGGGTATGGAATGTCTGCTGATGCTTATCACATGACACAGCCAGCTCCCAATGGTGAAGGAGCTTATAGAGCAATGGAAATGGCAGTTAATAAAGCTAATTGTTCATATGAAGATATTGGTTATATAAATGCCCATGGTACTTCTACACCTTTTAATGACAAGTTAGAAACTCAGGCTATTAAAGATTTATTTGAAGGTCATGCAAGAGAATTAGCTGTAAGCTCTACAAAGTCAATGACAGGACATTTATTAGGTGCTGCTGGAGGAATTGAAGCCGTAATTTCTACTTTGGCTTTAAGAGATAATGTTTTACCTCCAACAATTAATTATGAAAACGAAGATCCTGAATGTGATCTAGATTATGTTCCAAATGAAGCCAGAGAAGTCAAAGATTTAAAAGCTATCCTCTCCAATTCCTTTGGTTTTGGTGGACAGAATGCATGTATAGTTTTAAATAAAGTAGAATAAACATAATATAAAAAAACAAGGTACAGGAAAATTCCTGTACCTTGTTTAAAATATTTATATATTAAATTACTATTAAAAGCTTTCCCAGTGGATGACCTCATCTAATTCTTTTTTATCTGGTTGAGGATTTTCATCGGGGTAACCTATAGTAATAATTGAAATCAATTTATATTGTTCAGGTACTCCCAAAAGTTCTTTTACACTAGAAGCATAAGGTTTACCTTCACCATAACTTCCAATCCAGCAAGAGCCTAAACCAAGCTCTTTGGCTGCTAACATGATATATGTACTCACATTAGAGCCATCTTCAAGATGATGGTTAACATCTTCACTAAATACTGCTATACAAGCAGGAAACTCTTTATCTTGATCAATATAATCTTCTAATTTTTCAATTTTTTCGTCTTCAGTTACAACAACGAATTGCCAAGGTTGTACATTATTAGCTGTTGGTGCATATCTTGCTGTTTCTACAATTTTTTCTAATTTGTCTTTTTCAACTTCTTTTTCTTCAAATTCTCTAATTGCTCTTCTTGTTTTTAATAATTTAATACCTTTCAATATTATATCCCCCTCTTTTTTATTAAAACTTTGACCATATTCATTATATTAGATATACTAAAGGAAAGCATTAGAGAATATAACGAAAAAACATAGTGAAAATTGTTAATAATTACAAAAGGAAAAAGTGCAGTATATTGAGAATTTATATATATAGGGTAATATTTGAAATTATTACATTATTTTTTAAATAACTATTAATTAGGAGGTGAGGAGAAAACATTAATTTATAGTTAAAACACAAAATCGTAGTATGTTATATTTTAAAAGGAGGAATAATTAATGGATTCAAAAAACAAAGACGATCAAGCGATGAGAGATGAAGCTATTAGAGATGTACAAAAACTTCCTAAAGCTCAAGCTATTTTCTTAGGTTTACAGCATACGCTTGCAATGTTTGGTGCTACAATTTTAGTGCCTATTTTGACAGGCTTACATGTTTCAGTTGCATTATTTACTGCAGGTGTAGGTACTTGGTTATTTCACTTTATAACCAAAAAGAAAGTGCCAGCCTATTTAGGTTCTTCATTTGCATTCATTGCCCCAATTTCATTGGTTATTGAGCAACACGGCGGTATTCCAGCTGCTCAGGGTGGTATTATAGTTGCAGGTCTTATTTATGCAATTGTAGCATTTATTATTTATAAAGTTGGACCTAGCTTAATTAAGAAAATATTCCCACCTGTAGTAACTGGTCCAGTTATAATGCTTATTGGTATGATTTTAGCTCCTACAGCAATTAATATGGCTGGTGGAAGTACTGTAAATATTGCAGTTTCTACCGCAGCTTTATTAGGAGCAGTAATTGCTGCTGTATTTGCTAGAGGTTTCTTGAAAATTGTTCCAATTTTAGCTGGTTTAATAACCGGTTATGTTGTTGCTGTTATTACAGGTATCGTAGACTTTGCACCTGTTATGAATAGTGCATGGATAGGCTTACCTGAATTTACAGTGCCTACATTCCAACTTAGAGCTATTACTATTATAGCACCGGTTGCTATTGTATCTATGGTTGAGCACGTCGGTGATGTATTAGCTATCAGTGAAACAATTGGTAAAGGTAGAGAATTAGTAACTGATCCTGGTATTCATAGAACCATGCTTGGTGATGGTATGGCTACTGCACTTGCTGGTATATTTGGTGGACCACCAAATACTACTTATGGTGAAAACACTGGTGTTTTAGCTATAACTAAAGTATATGATCCCGTTGTAATGAGAATTGGTGCTACATTTGCAATTGCAATGGCTGTTATTCCTAAGTTTGGTGGATTAATTCGTACAGTTCCAGATCCAGTAATTGGTGGTATTTCATTCCTCCTATATGGAATGATTACAACAATTGGTATCAGAACATTAGTTGAAAACCAAACTGATCTTAAGATTTCTAGGAACTTAGTAGTAACTGCTACCATCCTTGTATTAGGTATTGGTGGTGCTGTACTTAAGATCGGAGCAATTGAATTTTCTAGTTTAGCTGTCGCTGCTTTAGCAGGTGTAATCTTAAACTTAGTACTTCCTGGCGGCGAAGAAACAGAAGCTACATTTTAATTACAAATTAATAAAGATATAATATTTAATAATTAAAATACTTATATTATTTACAATAAAGGCAACCTTCTGGGTTGCCTTTTTTTATTTAATTTTTACAAACACAAAAATCTTTTTCAAAAATTTATTGTGATTTCTTCCATATTTGAGTTATCTATGTTATAATACTATATGTATTATTCACAAATAAACTTTCTCAGGATGGTGAAATTGATGAAAGAGTTAATTGGAATAACTATAGCTGAAGCTTTGAATCTAGAAAAAATGAGTCAAGTCGAAATATTGGCCGGAGAAAAAGGTCTGAATCGACATATTACTAAAGTTAATATAATGGAAGTACCAGATATCGTTGATTGGGTTAAAGAAGGTGAACTTTTATTTACTACGCTTTATTCAATTAAGGATGATGAGAATGCCTTGAAAAATTTAATACCCAAATTAGCGGAAAAAAAATTAGCAGGTTTAGGTATAAAACCTGGTAGGTATATTAATGAAATTCCTGAATTTATGGTAAAACAGGCTGAGGAGAATGATTTTCCTTTATTAAAAATACCTTATGATTTTTCATTTTCTGAATTTATCAATCCAATATTAAGTGAAATTTTAAATGTACAAACTAAATTTTTAGAAAAGACTTTGAATATTCATGAAGTTTTAACTAATACTGTTCTATATGAAAATGGTCTAGACCGACTGTCAACTGTTTTAGTAGATATGATTAAAAATCCGGTTTTAATTACCGATTCTAACATGTCTATTATGTCTTATTCTATTCCCGATGAATATGATAATATTCTTTCTAAAGAGGATTTATTAGATACTGTCAAAATAAATGGGAACCGCGAAACGGAAGAAGAGATATATGGTTATCGTTGTAAGAAGAAATCAGTTTCTTTATCTGATAAAAATGTAGATTTGATAAAAATACCCATTATTACACCGAATAGTCATTTTGGGTATCTATTTGCATGGGAATATGAAAAAAACATTAATAAACTAGATATTTCAACATTAAAATGGGCAAGTACAATTGCCGCACTAGATATATTAAATAAAAGATCGATTGCCAATGTAGAATTAAAATATAAAAATGAATTACTATATGATATTTTAAAAGGTAAACTTAATAATAAGCAAACAATAATTAATAGAGGACAAAATATGGAAATGGACTTAGATAAAGGTTTTCAAGTAATTGTCTTTGAGTTAAAGGAACTTATTTCTAAGCAATTTAAAAATAAAGGACTTTTAAATGAAAATATCCAGAAAAACTATCTTGAATCTGCTAAAAGAATAATAGATGATGATATTATAATGGGAGATTTAGGAACTTACTTAATTGCTTTATACCCTGGTGAAGAAGAGGATAAGGAAGCTGTCAAAAGTTTTTCTAATAAAGTATTAAATGTAATTGACCAAGCTGATAGAGATTTAGTAAATGTAGGTGTAGGAAATTATCAAGAAGATATCATTAACTTGAATGAAAGTTATTCTCAGGCTAAAAGAGCCATAAATGTTGCCAATAAACTAAAAAAGGAAAATCATATATATTTCTTTGAAGAATTAGGTGTATATAAACTATTATATAAAATTGATAGAAACGAAAAGAATAGTTTCCTTGAAAATTCTATTACACCTTTATTAAATTATGATAAAGCCCATAATACAGAACTTCTTAAAACTCTAAGGGCATTTTTTGAAGAAAACGGTAATCTTACTAATGTTGCTAAGAAAATATACATACACTATAATACTGTTCATTACCGTTTACAAAGAATTGAAAAGATTACAGGTTTAAGTTTAGACAACCCAGATGATAAATTAAATTTAGAAATTGCATTAAAAATGCTTAATTTCACTGATATTTTGGGTGGAGAAGATGTACAATAGTGTAATTGAAGGAGACTTAGTATTTGAAAGTTTTGGATTAAAAGGGAAAATAGTAAATATATTTGACCATGTTATTAATATAAAAACTGAAACAGATAAGGGTTTTGCTTTAATAGATACAAAAGTAGTGGATGCACCTTATCATTTAAAATTAGCTGATGTAACATTCAAAAAAATACAAAGAAAATTGAGAAATAATTCAATAATTATTTTAGAAAATGACAAATTAACTTATGATAATAGAATAGTCCAAATTGATCAAAAGGAAAAATTTTTTGGCAAAATTGATAAAATTAAAGCTATTGATAAAGAAAAAATTATAAAATGGACTGAAAGTGTTATCGATGAATCCCAAAATCTAGGAAGTTTGGATAAAAGCATTTTAAATCATAAAAATATTTTAAACAATGATAAAGAAATAAATTTGAATCCACTTCAAAAACAATTTTACAAAATATTAAAGTTAATTCAAACTGAAAAAGGACATCTTTCAGAATTATTAGGACTTGGTATTGGTCTAACCCCAACTGGTGATGATTTTGTTGTGGGTTATCTTTCTGCAGTAGAAGCTGGTTTGATTGATGATAAATTAAATATTAGAGAAAGTTTAAAACATTTGAATATTTTTAAATTAACAACACGAGTGAGCGCACTTCATGTTAAAGGAGCATTAAACCATAGTTTTAATGGTAAAATAGTAAATTTATACAATAATTTAGGTTCGAACCAGAAAAAATTCATTAAAAGTGCTAAAGAGCTCTTGAAGATAGGAAGTAGCTCAGGATTAGATACTTTATCTGGTATATATTTTGCTCTTACTATTTGAAATTACAATAAAATATCATAAATATTGTAAAAATTACACAAAGGTAAACAGTCTTAAATTATTGAATAAATAATATTGGAAACAAACATTATAATATAAATTTTTAAGGGAGGGACTCAGTTGAAAGATAAAATTAAAGAATTAAAAGAAAAACGCGAGAAAATATCTCAGGGTGGTGGGCCGAAAAGAATTGAAAAGCAGCACAATAAAGGCAAGCTAACTGCCCGTGAAAGAATTGACAAATTATTTGATGACGGAAGTTTTCAAGAAATAGGTATGTTTGTAGAACACCATTCACAAGATTTAGGAATGGATGAAAAAGAAATTCCTGCTGATGGTGTCATTACTGGTCAGGGTACAATTAATGGAAGATCAGTTTACGTATATGCTCAAGATTTTACTACAATGGGCGGTTCATTAGGAGAGATGCATGCTAAGAAGATTTGTAGAGTAATGGATTTAGCTAAAAAAGCAGGTGCACCTTTTATATCACTTCTAGATTCAGGTGGAGCTAGAATTCAAGAAGGTGTAAATTCACTTAAAGGTTATGGTGAAATTTTTAGAAGAAATACAGATAATTCTGGTGTAATACCACAAATATCAGTAATATTAGGTCCATGTGCCGGTGGAGCAGTTTATTCACCAGCTATTACAGATTTTGTTTTCATGGTTGACCATACTTCTAAAATGTTCATTACTGGTCCTCAAGTTGTTAAATCAGTAACTGGGGAAGAAGTAAGTGCAGAAGAGTTAGGTGGAGGTTCCACTCACAATCAAGTTAGTGGAGTTGCTCATTTCTTAGCTGATAATGAAGAAAGAAGTTTTGAACAAATAAAAAGATTAATCTCATTTATACCAAATAATAACTTAGAAGCTCCATCTGTAAAAGAAACTAATGATTCACCAGAAAGAATTGAAGAAGATCTTCAAGATTTAGTTCCTATTAATCCAAATAAGGCTTATGATGTAAGAGATGTAATTGAAAAGGTAGTAGATGATCAAGACTTTTTTGAAGTCCATAAATATTTTGCAAAAAATATAGTAGTAGGTTTTGCTAGATTAAACGGACGTTCTGTTGGAATTATTGCTAATCAACCTAATTTCAAAGCTGGTACTTTAGATATTGATTCATCAGATAAAGCAGCTAGGTTTATAAGATTCTGTGATTCCTTTAATATTCCGATTGTTTCATTAGTAGATGTTCCAGGATATCTTCCTGGTGTTGAACAGGAATATGGCGGTGTAATCAGACATGGTGCTAAATTACTTTATGCTTATTCAGAAGCTACAGTACCTACTGTTACATTAATATTAAGAAAAGCTTATGGTGGAGCATATATTGCTATGAATAGTAGACACCTTGGAGCAGATTATGTATTTGCTTGGCCTAATGCTGAAATTGCTGTTATGGGTCCTAAGGGAGCTGCAAATGTTATATTTAGAAGAGAGATTAAAAATGCAGATGATCCTGATAAGAAACGTCAAGAAAAGATAGATGAATACAGAGAAAGCTTTGCTAATCCATATCAAGCAGCTTCAGAAGGTTATGTAGATGATGTTATAGATCCACGTAATACTAGACCAAGAATTATTATGGCACTAGAATCAGTAATTAGCAAACAAGAAAGTAAACCGAACAAAAAACACGGTAATATACCTTTATAGAATTCAAAAGGGAGGCATAAATGTGAATCCTCTAGAACTTTTAAGAGACCCAACTTTAGTACAATCAATGACATTAAGTGAAAAATTAATTTCGGGTCTTCAGGTTGCGATTTTGGGGATGTCAATAGTATTTACAATTTTAATTCTATTGATGTTGGTTTTAAAAATATTAGAAGTTATTTTTTCAGAAGATATGGATTTCAAAGAAGATTTAAGTGAAACCCAAACACAAACAGCAACACCTGAATATGAACCTGAAATAGACAGAAATGAAGAAAAAGTTGCTGCAATTATGGCAGCTGTTATGAGTTTAGAAGATGTAAGTAAGAGCAAATTTAGGATAAGAAAAATAACAAGAACTAAAGACGACGTGCCGATTTGGGGTAGAGTTGCCCGCGGTGGCGGAATATCAGAAAATAACAAAGGAGAGTTATTATGAGCAGAAAATTTAAAGTA
>CAJXKY010000046.1 GCA_913055675.1 uncultured Halanaerobiales bacterium | reverse complement strand
TTGATGGTGGGAATTCAAATTATAAAGATTCAATGTTTTTAGCAGAAAAGTTAAAAGAAAAGAATATTGATTTTTTACTACATCTCCCGCTGGAACCATAACCCAGACAATCTTTTTTTTACTTTCGATATTTTCAACTAATTTTTTTAAGCTGTTACTAGGGATTGCTCCCTTTTTATTATATTTATTAACTATTTCCTCATTTACATCATAAACCACTACTCTATGATTCTTCTTAAGCAATTTTTTTGTCATATTTCCACCCATTTTACCTAAACCAACCATTCCTATTTCCATTAATAGACCCTCCTTATGATGAGACTTATATTTTATTAATTAAATACAATTCTAAGATTACCTTTTTTAATACAAACGAAAATATTTTTTAAAATAAAGGAATTCAATTAGTTATGTATAATTTAATATATACATCCTTTCACAGAGCTCCTGGATTTTTTCAGGAGCTTAATTATTGTTTGAAGTGTCTATATTCCATAATAAATTTTATAAGGAGTTTTTATAGTGAATTTAAAAAGTTTTCTCTCTTTAGTAGAAATAAGGACTAAAATAGCGAGTATGCTACCTTTATTGATTGGAACTTTATATGGGGTACATCGATTTGATTTTTTCAATCCACTAAATTTTATATTCTTCTTTATTTCATTAATCTTTATAGATATGGCCACCACTGCTATAAATCATTTCTATGATTTTAAAAACGCTAAAAAGGAATATGGTTACAATTATGATATCCATAATCCAGTAAAAAACTATGGATTAAGCAATAAAACTGTAATTAAGACAATCATTATTTTATTAATTACTGCTATTATAAGTGGAGTAATACTCTATTTGAGAACTAATCTATTAATTTTATTAATTGGAGGGTTATCTTTTTTCGTAGGAATTACTTATTCTTTCGGGCCGATTCCAATTTCACGAACTCCATTTGGCGAGTTATTCTCTGGTTTTTTTATGGGCTTTTTTATATTTTTCATAGCAACACACATTCATCTTCCGACTTCTCAAAAAATAATTAATTTAATTTATCAAAACTATAATTTGATATTTGAAATAAATATTATTGAGTTAATATACATTTTTCTAGCATCAACACCCTTGATTTTGAGTATATCCAATATAATGTTGGCTAATAATATCTCTGATATTGAAGATGATAAAAAAAATGATAGGTATACTCTACCTATCTACATTGGATAGAAGAAATCTTTGCTTTTATTTAAATCACTATATTACATCATATTTATTGATTTTATTATATTAATTGCTTTAAATATTATACCACTTTTTTCATTAGTTATATTTCTTTCTCTAATTCCAGTTCAAAAAAATATTCAAACTTTTATGCAAAAACAAACTAAAAAAGATACTTTTAATACTTGTATAGAAAATTTCCTTTGGATAAATGGGTTATATCTAATCTCGTTTATATTGTATTTTATCTTTTAACGACTGGAATCCTTTGATTCATACATATTTTGATCGGCTATTTCTAAAATCTCATATAAACTTGTACTCTTTTTTTCCTTAGTTGCCCAACCAATAGAAATACTAATTACAGTATTTTTATTGGCTTGTTTATTATAACTATCAATTTCATCATAAATCCTCTTACTTATTTTTTCAGCTGTCTCTTCTTTTGTTTTGGGTAAAATAATACCAAACTCATCTCCACCTACTCTTGCTAATATATCTTCGTCCCGTAAAGCTCTTTGTAGAATATCAGCAGTATTTCTAATAATTTCATTCCCTTTAATATGACCTTTACTATCATTAATAGTCTTTAGACGGTCTATATCAATAATTAGAATACTGATTGGTAACTTCCTTGACTTATTAAAACGTTCAACTTCATTTTTAAAGTATCGATAATTATAAAGACCAGTCATCTGGTCGTGAAAAGATAAATAAGTTAGATTTTCTTCTAATTTTTTATTATTACTTATATCCTTAAAAGCCAAAATATAAGTGTTTTGCTCTTCTTCTCTTATTTTTTCTACTGTCATCTCTAACCAAAACTTTTGTTCTTCGGAAAAATCAACTTCATATTCAAAACTTTTATGGTCATTAATCTCATCTAAATTAATTTTTTCAATACCTAAAATATTAAATATATTTTTACCTAAAAAATGATCTCTATTTTGTTTATTTGTCAGTTCTATCATATGCTGATTAATGTCTAAAATACTACCATTACTATTACATCTAATCAATCCAATTGGAGATTTTTTAAATAGATTTTCATAATATGTTTTTTTCTCTTTAATGTTTTTCATGCTTAGATAACTAAGTTTACTTATGATATAAGAAGTAATACTAATAACATAAAATATTATTAAAAATACAAATTTATTTGTTAAGCTATCAGTTATATAAATTGTGACTATCGAAACAAGTACAATCATAATAATATTAAAAGTTTTTAACTGCTCTTGGGGCTTCAATAATAAATTACTAATAAATATAACAATAATTATGCTGAAAGCAAAATTAATAGACATATTATTATTATAAGCCAAATATAATAAATGAAGATTTGCAAAGTATATTAAAAAATAAAACGTTTTATAAATATTATCTTTTATTATATTTGCAATAAAGCTACCTAAATAAAATAATAAAAACACACTTGCAGGAAAAATCCGGTGATATAAACCAATCGGATCTTCTGATAATAGGCTTGTTTTATATAGTAAACCAAATATTAAATACATAAATACAGTAAATAACATTATTTTTCTTATATAAAATATTTTAGATTTTTTGTCCAAGAAATTAATTAAATATTTCATTTTACAACACACACTTTCTGATTAACCCTTATTTTAATCTTTCTTTATATATCATGATATATAAATACATCAGTGATGTCAATAAAACCTATTATATATAAATACTTCACTAATTTGTCCTATTAACAGTAGTATTATTAATACTATTTGTTAAATTTGGTAGTACTCTTATTTTCCACTATTATTTTACCGTTTTTAATCACATATTTTCTATCTGCTCTTAATCTAAAAGCTTCTTGAATATTAGGTGCATCAATAATATTTAAATCAGCTTTATTACCTACTTCTATTCCATATTTATCATCTACACTTAATATTTTAGCAGCATTTTTAGTGATCATATTAAATATGATTTTAACTGAAGCAGGAGTATTATATTGAGAAATATATGCACAAAGCAAACCATAATCCAAGGGATCACCTGTACCAAATATATGGAACCCATCACAAATAGTATCTTGTGCAGTTGCAACATTTATCCCCATTTCAACCATTTCTCTAATCCTTGTTACTCCTCTTGTTCTAGGTTCGGAATCAATACCCATTATTGCTAATACTTGCGGATTGGTACATACATTAAAATCTACTAATTTTAATAGTTCCATGACTTTTTTTGCATGAGCATCATTTTGATAACTTATTGAAGTACAATGACCCCCTGTTACCCGACCATGATAATTTTCTTCTAAAGTTCTCATCGCTGTATATTCTAAGGAACGTGCAAAAATATCTTTTGTCTGATCAATATGCATATCGATATCAACATCATAGCTTTTTGCTATTTCAAAAACTAAATTTACATGTTTTTTTGAATATTCATCTGTCCATTCTGCTGCCGGCATACCACCAATTACATCTGCCCCTGCTTCCATAGCTTCCCAAAGCAATTCTTCAGTACCTTTATTAGTAAAAATACCTTCCTGGGGGAATGCGATTATTTGGATATCACAAATCTCTTTACATTCTTCTTTAGCAGCAAGAACTCCTTTCAATCCAATTAAATCAATAATATTATCTATATCTACACTTGTTCTTATTTTCGTAGTACCAAAAGAAACACAATCTTTTATTGCCCTAAGTGCTCTTCTTTTTACATTTTCCACAGTATATTCACGCTTTAAGTCATGCATTATTTCTATTGATTCTTCCAGTGTTTCAACTTTACTTTCGCGACCTCCTACAGCAGTATAAACTTTATCAAGATGCATATGAGGATTAACAAAAGTTGGTGTTACAATACAGCCCTTAGCATCTATAATATCCATTTCATTTTCCTTATCAATATTTTTTTCAATACTTGTAAATCTACCATCTTTAATTAATATATCTAATTCCTCTTTTCGATCAACTAGTTTAGCGTTTTTTATTAACAAATTAAATTCTCTCCTTTCAAATATTAACTTTACTATTATTAATATTCAAAATTTTTTGTGATTTTCCTTTAAAGTAATCTACATATTATTAATAATAATTATATGAATATATACAATAAAAATACCTCCAAAATTAGATAGCCTATGTTAATTAACTAGACTGTCTACTTTGGAGGTATCATAATAGTTAAGGTTTATTTAGAAATAATTTATACTATTCTTTTGTAATACAAACACCAATCAATCCTGGCCCAGCATGAACAACCATCGCAGGACTTATCTCTCCTAAGAATATTTCTTTGACATTTGGAACATTTTTAAGTTTTTCTATTATTTGCTCAGCTTCTTCTTTAGCATCTGCATGCATTACATCAACATAACAAATGCTTTCATTAATTTTTTCTTTTGTAATATTTATAAGTTTTTTAATTGATTTTTTTCTTGATCTTACTTTATCAAATGTAAAATATTTGCCCTCTTCATCTATTGATATAATCGGTTTTATGTTTAACAATTCTGCAATCGTACCCTTAACCTTACCTATCCTACCACCCTTTTTTAAATATTTCAAAGTCTCAACAATGAAATATAGTTCTATATTATCACGTTTCTCATATACTTTTTCAACAATACTTGCAAAATTTTCTTTACCAGCATCAATTAAATCTTTGGTATATAATACCAGTCTTCCTAAACCCATTGATAACATTTTGGAGTCAACTGTTTCTATTGTTAACCCTTCTATGTCATTACTAACCATTTTACAGGTATTATAAGTAGCACTTAGCCCAGAAGAGATATGAATAGATATTATATGTGTGTATCCTTCTTCTTTTAGTTTTAAATATTTCTTCCTGATTTCTTCTGGCCCAGGCATTGATGTGGACGGTATTTCTTCACTGAATTTTTCATAAACTTCTTGTGGACTAATATTCACTCTATCCTTGTATTCACTATCTTTATAAATAATCTTTAACGGTAAAAATCTTATATCTCTTTCTTCTAAAGTTTCTTTCGATAAATCACAGGTACTATCTGTTACTACTGCAATTTTTTCACTCATAATAATCTCCTTCTCTTTAAGTATTTCTTTATCTTACTTTCATTTTACTATATATTAACTAATAGTGCAAAATTTTTAAAAAACTTGAGTGATATCATCATACTTTGCATAAAGATGTTTTCAACTTTTTTCCGATTCAGATGTGATTATTTCATAAAAATGTTGTTTAATAGTATAAATAATAAGACTCCCCTATCTTTGTTTTTGTCGCTAAAAACATTTTATCAAAAAGGGAGTCTTCTTTCTCTTTTTATTACTATTCTCCAAAAGCTATTTCACACTAAGAAAAAACTTTAATTTTCAGTTTCTAAGTTAAGAAAAATATGAATAATAAAAAAGATGACCTACCAAACAGTAAGTCATCCTAATAAAATACTAAATATTTATTTTATATTTACTCATCTTCTAAAAGATGACAGGCAGCGAAATGTTCGTCACCATAATCCTTAAACTCAGGTTCTACTTCACTACAGATATCCATCGCATATGGACAACGTGGATGGAATCTACAACCTGAAGGTGGATCTACTGGTGAAGGGACATCTCCTTCTAAGATAATCCGTTCGGTCTCATATGTTGGATCTGCTACTGGAATCGCTGATAATAAGGATTGAGTATATGGATGTTTTGGATCATCAAATAATTCCTTTTTATCTGCTACCTCCACTAACTTTCCTAAATACATTACTGCTACACGGTCACTTATATGTTTTACTACACTTAAATCATGTGCTATAAACAAGTAAGTTAAATCAAAATCCTTCTGTAAATCCTGCATCAGGTTGATTACCTGGGCCTGTATCGATACATCTAACGCCGATACCGGCTCATCTGCTATAATCAATGAAGGATCAACCGCTAAGGCTCTTGCTACACCTATACGCTGTCTCTGACCACCACTAAACTCATGTGGGTATCTCTTCATGTACTCAGGGCCTAAACCTACTGTATCTAATATATCTGCTACCTTTTCATTTCTCTCTTTTTTACTTGAAGCCAAATTGTGAATATCTATCGGCTCTCCAACTATATCCGCTACTGTCATCCGCGGATTTAGCGAAGCATAGGGATCTTGAAAGATAATCTGCATCTCTTTGCGCATCTCCCGTAGTTCCTTTTTATCTAAATCTACTAAGTTCTTTCCTTCAAACCATATCTCTCCGGCGGTCGCTTCCAGGAGGCGAAGTATTGTTCGGCCTGCTGTCGATTTACCACAGCCCGACTCTCCAACTAGCCCTAAGGTCTCACCTTTTTTGATATGAAAGGTTATATCATCTACTGCCTTTACATGGGCTACTGTCCTGCGAAATACTCCCTCTTTGACCGGAAAGTACTTCTTTAAGTTCTTTATCTCAAGTAATTTTTCATCTTCTGCCAATTATTTTCACCTCCATTAACCTCTTCCTTGTTTGGCTTTTTGTTCCTCTAATTTATCTACATGCCAGCACGCTGAATAATGCCCTTCTTCTACTTCTTCAAGCTCGGGCTCATCTACACGGCATTTGTCTGTCGCAAATTGACACCTTGTGTTAAACTTACATCCCTCTGGAAAATTAAGTGGATTCGGTACATTACCTGGAATCGCTTCTAACCTCTCTAAATCTTTTTCAATGTGAGGGATAGAATACATTAAGCCCCAGGTATAAGGATGTTTTGGATCCCCATAAAGGTCTTTTACATCTGCATACTCAACTACTTTACCGGCATACATTACTGCTACTCGATCTGAAACCTCTGCTATTACACCAAGGTCATGAGTGATCATCATAATCGCCATTCCGAACTGTCTTTTTAAACTGTTCATCAGCTCTAATATCTGAGCCTGAATTGTAACATCAAGGGCTGTTGTCGGCTCATCAGCTATTAGAAGCTGTGGATCACAAGAAAGTGACATTGCTATCATTACACGCTGTCTCATCCCACCACTTAACTGGTGAGG
This sequence comes from uncultured Halanaerobiales bacterium, assembly GCA_913055675.1. Classification (GTDB taxonomy): domain Bacteria; phylum Bacillota; class Halanaerobiia; order Halanaerobiales; family M55B127; genus M55B127. The sequence goes on along the minus strand of CAJXKY010000046.1, from coordinate 10,395 downwards.
ATATTCGTCAACGCGCTGTTCGGGTAGGGGAATACCTACCTTTGTCAACATATCGATAGCTTCCTGACGAGCTTCTTTTTTACTGACATCCTTATGGATTAAGATCGCTTCCATAATCTGATCTCCCACAGTATAAACCGGATTCAAAGAAGTCATCGGTTCCTGGAAGATCATTGAAATATCATTACCTCTGATCTTTCTCATCTGTTTTTGATTTAACTTAGTTAAATCTTTACCATTAAACAGGATCTCACCGTTTTCTATCTTTCCCGGTGGGGATTCGATAAGTCTCATGATTGAAAGAGATGTTACACTCTTTCCACATCCAGACTCACCTACTATCCCTAATGTTTCTCCCGGGTAAATTTCAAAACTTACTCCGTCTACCGCCTTTACAGTTCCTTCTTCTGTATGGAAGTAAGTTGCCAAATCATTAACATCTATAAGCTTTTCCTTACTCAAATCTATCACCTACTCTTTATATTTATTGTAATTTAGGATCTAAGATATCTCTAAATGCGTCTCCAATTAGGTTCCAGGATAAACAAAATAATGTAATAGCTCCACCTGGAATTACTACTGTAAACCAATATTTAATAGCATTTCCTTCTCCACCTAGAATCCAGTTTCTGGCAAAGGAAATCATTTGCCCCCAGTCAGCATAACCTTCTGGAGCACCAATACCTAAGAAACTTAAGGTTGATGCAGTTATTACCATTGAACCCATTCTCATAGAGGCTTCAATTACTAATGGAAAAATAGTATTAAGGATTACATGTTTGAAAATAATCCTAAAATCACCAGCTCCTAATGCATCGGCAGCAATTACAAATTCTTCTTCTTTTATAGATAACACCTGAGAACGCATTAAACGAGCACTATTCATCCAACCAAAGGTAATTAAAGCTATCATCACATTTCTTAATCCCTGACCAAGTATTGTCGTCATAACAATAGCAGCTATTAAAAATGGGATAGCCATAAAAATATCAGTAATTCTCATCACTACTTCATCAAACCAACCACCATAATAACCTGCTAAAGTACCTACTAAAATACCTATAAAGGAACTGATACCAACTATTATAAAACCAATTCTAAAAGCTGTTCTAGTTCCCCAAATAATTCCATAAAATATATCATATTGGCCTTCAGCTGTTCCAAAAATATGTTCACTACTAGGAGGTTGTGGTTCAAACCCCCACCCAGCTCTAGGAACCATATATGGTTCACTTGGATCTGACGGAGGAGCTATCCAAGGCGCTCCAATTGCAATAACTCCAAAAAATATTATCAATATCAAACCGATCAATGAAATTTTATTTTTAAATAGCCTTATAACTACTTCTTGCCATTCCAATTACATCACTCCAATCTAATTCTGGGATCAATTATAGCATATGAAACATCAACACAAAGATTTATTAAAATAAGAAGAAAACCAAAATAAAGGGTTCCTCCTAATACAGCTGGATAATCCAATTGCTGAGCGGCTTGTGCCATAAATTGTCCAAGTCCTTTTATGTTAAATATAGTTTCAGTAATTACTAAACCACCTAATAAGCCTAAAACCATTCTACCAGCAACTGTTACTACCGGTATTAGCGCATTTCTAACTGCGTGCTTATAAACTACGACATTCTCTTTAACACCTTTCGCCCGGGCTGTTCTTATATAGTCTCTTCTTAAAATTTCTAACATGCTGGATCTTGTTATTCTCATAATAAAAGCCCACCACAAAATAGAAATTGTTATCACAGGGGCGACCAAATGTCTTATAGCATTACCGACAATTGCAAAATTAGCATTTAATAATCCATCTATGATAAAAAAGTTAGTATAATTTATAAAGCCTGCAGAATTCACAATATCTAAAGCCCAACTATCAAGCCGCGAAGGCGGAAACCAACCCAAAGTTCCATAAAAAATCATAAGCATTATTAAGCCAAAAACAAATGTTGGAACCGACCATCCAATTATCGCTAATACTCTACTCACATGATCCCAAAAATCATTATGATGAACCGAAGCAAATACTCCTAATATTACCCCTCCTACTACCACGGGGAGCAAAGCCAACAATCCTAATTCAGCTGTTGCTGGAAATCTTGATAAAAAAGCCTGGGTTACGGTTGAACCTGCCGACTCAGACCAGCCCATATCACCTCTTGCCACTCCTGATATCCAGCGTCCATATTGCTCATACCAAGGATCATTTAAACCTAGTTTTGTTACTAAAACATCTACATCCACATTTTTTAATTCCGCTGGATCTTTTATGTAAGTACTCAATCTTTCATAAGGTCCTAGCATCATAATCATACTGAAAACTAACAATGTGACACCAATTAAAATAATTGGAAGAATTAGTAACCTTCTTACAATATATGATATCATATTAAATCTCCTTCTCTTTTAAATAATAGATATCAGGAGGGGAATTCCCCTCCTGATATTATTTTGTTATAATTAACCTGTTATTAACTATTTACTCTTGAGCTTTGTATATTCTGTAGTAATAAATACCATCATGTAAGATTGGATCATATGTCCAACCTTGAACCCAATCACGCATTAAAATGTGAGCAGTTGGTTGGTATAAATAGAGGTCGGTTGCATATTCATATGCAATATTTTGAATTTCTTTATAAATTTCTTCTCTTTCTTCTCTATCAGTAACCTCTACACCTTTGTTTACAAGACTATCTACACCATTTTCTTTAGCCCATTCTTTATAACTTTCACCTTTAAAGTTACCAAATGTTCCATCAGATCTCATGAATGGAACTGTAAAGTTATGAGGATCAGCATAGTCTGCTCCCCAACCAATAAATCCAAGAGTAAATTTACCGGCAATCATTCTATCCAAATATGAAGCCCACTGAATTCCGCGAACATTAATTTTAAAATTAGGATTAATTTGTTCAATATTATATTTTAACATATCTGATGCTGTTTTACGCATACTATTTCCTGTGTTATATAGTATTGTAATTTCAAATCCTTTATCCCATAATTCTCCATCAAAAGCTTTCTTGAAGTGTTCTTCTGCTTTTTCAAGATCCATTGTGTAAACTGGTGAATCTTCATCAAAACCTAAGAAAGGTTCAGGAATAGGACCGCGAGCTTGCTGGCCGTCTCCATCCATTACTTCACTTACAAATGCATCATAATTCATGGAATAATTAAAAGCTTTTCTTACATTAATATCTTCAAAGAAATCAGAAGGTACTCCGTTACCATCTAATTCACCACTATGAACATCAGGATTACCCTTAGTATCGATAGTCCAGTTCATTAAACCGTAACCTGTATATAAGTTAGGTAGCCCAGAAATAAATTCTACACCATCTAAGTTTTCTACTTGACTTTGATATTGTTTATCCATATAAACTACATCTGCATCTCCTCGTTGAAGCATAAGCTTACGAGTTGACCACTCATCTATATAGTTAATAATAACTCTTTCAAGCTGAGCAGGTTCACGCCAGTAGTTGTCATTTCTATCTAAAGCAATTCTTTTACCTTTTTCCCATGTGTTTAGCATGAAAGGACCAGTACCATTAGTTTGTTCATGTAATGGATCTGATTCTTTAGCAGGGTCATAATATTCAGCTATTGTTTCAGGACTTCCATCCCAAGCACCTTGCTCAATACTCCACTCTTTATCAATAATCGCTCCTAGACCATTATCATGTACTACAACACTTAAGAAAGTTGGATTAGGCTTAGGAAGATTGAATACAACTTTATTTCCATCTACTGATATTGCCTTATCTAATTCAGCATAAACTTCAGCTGATTGAGCTGCAGTTAATTCGCTAGGGTTTTCAACTCCTACTACTTGTTCTGTAATATCAGATAGTCCACCTGCATCAAATAAGGGACCATAAAGCATCCACCAAGGACCACCATTACGATCATGGATTAGACCTCTCATGAAACTATACTTAACATCTTCTGGTGTTAAAGTACCACCTTCATGGAAAGTAACGCCTTCCCTAATTGGGAAAATATAAGTAGTACCATCATTTTTGATTAAACCATTATTAACTGTTGGCACTTCTGTAGCTAAGAGAGGTTCATATTGAGTAATGTCTCCCTCTTTAAACATTATTAAGTTCTCATAAATATTAGCATATATTTCTGAACTAGCATTATCATATTGATAATGTGGGTCTAAACTATCAATCGTACCCATATTTATTTTTGTGAACGTATTAGGGTTGTTAACCTGTGCAAAAGCACCAACAGTTAAGGATAAAACTAAAACCATACTTAAAACTAAAATTAATATACTAGATCTTTTCATTTAAAATAATTCCTCCTCATATTTTTAAAATAAATATACTCTACTAAAACTACTACATTACTTGTTATTTTTTTAAAAACACCTCCTTAATAAAATTATTTCAAACTTTTAAAAAATGATTTATCCCATGGTAAATATTAGTTATTGTATTTTTATACATAATTTTATAAAATAATCAATAAAATAAAATGATCCCTTACCACAACTGGAATTCTTTTGAATAAAATTAATAATATTTTTAATTTTTATAATGAATTCTACATATATTCATTCAAATATTATTAAAATTTTTTTAATATTTTAACAAATAAATACTATCACATATTAACTCTTTTATCAAACAAATTATGTAATTATCTATAACAGTATCATAATGAATTTAATATATATTCATTCATTTAATCATAAAAATTTTTGTCCATTTTACATAAAATGCTCTCAACTAAAAAATCAATCAATTCTGGGAAAAATTCATCTCCTATATCCTCTTTATGTAATAGAATGTAAAAAACTGAATCAATAACTGCTAACAAAAGTTCAATATCAATATCAGAATTTATTTTTCCTTTTTCCTGCCATTCCTTAAGTTTTGGAGCAAATAATTCATATGCATAATTAAGTTGATTTTTTTTCTTTTGTAAATCCAAAGTTTTTCTATATTTTTCATGAATATTAGGATTAAAAAAGGCTCTTAAGATCGGATCAGACTGCATCATATTTAAAAATTTATATACAGCTTTTTTAATTATTTGAATTGGAGGTTTGTCTTCTTCAAATAATTGTAACAATTCTTCTTTAGCTTTATCATGTTTTTTTATATAAACATCTAAAAAAAGCTCTTCTTTGGATTCAAAGTAATTATAAAAAGTACCCACACTTATACAAGCTTCATTTGTTACATCTTTTACCTTGGTGTCTTTATATCCTTTTTCAGAAAATAATTTTGTACCACATTCAATTAATTCATATCTTATCTCATCCAAATAAGCTTCACCTCCTCGAAATAATTAACAGTATACTTATATATATTACCTATATTATTCAAATTTCCTTCTTTTAAATGAAATTTAAATATGAACTTATAATATAAGTTAAATAAGATGTAAGTCCACATAATATACTTCCCCATGCAATATCAACTATTGAAATTAAAAGTGGCCAGTCTTTTAATGTCGATAAATTGGTAATATCATAAGTTGCATAAGTGATAAAACCATAAAACATTCCTACAAATAAGGCATACTTCCAGCTTTCAATAGCAAATGCCTTATTCAATACAAAAAATAATAATCCAACTATAAATAACAAATAGAAAAGAGTGGCTGCCATCATATTGAAATTTTCTTTCATTATAAAACCAATTTGTTCCCTGTAAAAACCACGAGCAATTAAACCAAGCCATATAAAATCAATCCCCATAAAAATTACAAAAGCTAAAAGATAAGTTTTTATATAATTAATCATTTTTATCACCAACTTATTTTTTATTTAAGAATTCTTTAATTTGAGCTATTCCCTCACTACTATGATCTACTTTTAAAGTTAATTTTTCAATAGGACATAAGTCTGTATTATCTCTATTTTTAATATATTCTACATTATTCTTTGCTTCATAAGAAATATTAGCCTTTTTAAAAAGATTTGAAGCCCCCTTACTCATTATAGTTCCATAACAAAATTTGACTTTCCCATAATCGCAAACCATTGCTACAGCTCTTCCGATAACTTTATCAGCTACTATAGCATTTTTTAATAACTCTGGTCTATTATCCAATAGATCAACGATTGAACTAATACTATCTTCTTTACTTTTATATTTTATTTCATCATCTTTTACAACTACCAATTTATATTCACTGTTTTTAAGTTTATCTATAGCTAATTTTTTCCCGCGCAAATTTAGTCCTCTCCTCTTTATAAATTTTTGTGATTACATATGGAGTTCAACAACATCCTTATCTTCTAAAGAATGATCCTTTGCCACATGTTGACCATCAAACCTAGCAGATCCCCAAATTCTTGCTTTTTTCAAATTCTTAGCAAAATCTTTATGAACTAATTTTGCAAAATCTAATACTGTACTACCTTTATCCAATATAAAGGGACGGTCATAATCAGGTTCTTCACCAGGAGCTTTACTATACACTCTAATAACATTTAGCTTCTCAAATAATTTATAAGGTATTTTTTCAAGGCTTTTACCATTTTTATTAGAAATCTCCAGAATTTCTACTTGAGGATATAATTCTTTTATAACCTCAATGTTTTGTTCTCCTCCTGGTAAATCAAGTTTAGTAGCTATAACTAATATATCTTCTAAAAAATATCCTTTTTGATTTTCTGGAATTTCATCTCGAATTAATCTTTTTTTCTTTAGAAAATCAATTATTTCTGATAAATGATCTAAACAATCATTTTCAGAAACATCAATTACTAATGTAATATAGTCTGCATGGAATATTGCACTAATCATAGGACCAGGTACATCCTCTGGTACAAGTGGAGGAGTATCTATTAATTGAATTTGTATATCTTCATATTCTACCATCCCCGCAAGGGGAAGGGAAGTTGTGAAGGGATATTTTGCTACCTCCACCTTGGCATTACTTAGGGAATCTAAAATTGATGATTTCCCAACATTTGGGGCCCCTAATAAAATCACCTGCCCAGCACCTTCTTTATCAATTAAATAAGGATTATAAGTGCTTTTTGATTCACTCTTTTTTTTCTTTTCTTCTTTTGCATTTGAAATTCGCTTTTTTAAATCTGCCTGCAGTTTTTCTGTACCTTTGTGCTTAGGCATTATAGAAAGCATTTCTTTTAAGGCAGCAATTTTTTCTTCAGGTGTTTTTGCATTCCGATATACCTCTTCTGCTTCATAATATTGAGGTGGTAAATTAGCGGGCATCCAAAGATACCTCCTATTTTCAATAATTTTATTACTTATATTATTAATTAGATAGAAGATAGGATAATTCCTTGTTTACTTTAATTAATATTTTAATAACCAGTATCTATAGCTGTATTATTTTTCTTAAATATTTTTATATATCTTAAAACAATAGGCACTATTAATAACTGACCAATAATACCTGGCAACCCTGTGGTTATAGTTCCAGATATATAAATAATGGGATTACCCGGTAACTGAGCAAAACCAAATCCATATACTAAAGCAATTACCACTAAAGAAGCCATTATTCTACCTGTTATCATAGTTATTATTAAAGAAACATATACATTCATCTTAATTCTGAAGAAAAAGTATCCCATTACTAACCCATAAATACCTAATTCTGCTATCATAATAGGCAACATCGGTAATAAAGGTGGCATTCCAGTAAACAATGAACTCAATACCGGAGTAATAATTCCAATAATTAATCCTGCTAGTGGTCCTAAAAACGCACTCCCAATTAATACAGGTAAATGCATAGGAAGTAACACTCTACCAAGAGAAGGTCCTCCTACAATATGAAAGACCATAGGTAAAACAATTCCTAAAGCTATAAAAAATGCAGTATAAACTATCTTTTTGATATTCAATTTAATTCCCCCTTATAAAATAAAAAAACGAAGGTTCTGTTTCTTTGAGACAACAAAAGACCTTCGTGATCTTATAAACTACTTTTTATGAAATTATAAAAATAAAAACTTAAAATCTTTCTTTAACTTTATTTACCGCTTCATCAATTAATTCGTTAAGTGTCTTATCACTTAACCCCACTAAATTAACATGAGGTTGTTTCATACCTATAATTATTTTTTCAGCATTACTACTTGCTATGGCTTCGGCCATCGGAGTAGTAATTTCGCCTTTCATAGAATTAGGTATAATAAGACCTAGAGGACCTATTATTAGGTCAACGTTATTAACATTTATCTTAATTGCATTTTCACCAGTTGCACCCTCATCTGCGCCCTTTTCGAGCATTTTAGAAAAGTCAATAAAAGCAACGTGCAATCTGGGAGAATTCCGTGGCTTCAATTTTTTAGCAGCGTGTTTGAGGTGCCTCAAAATGTAAAGAGGATGCAGAGTGCTTCTGCCTGGAAAGAAGCCAAACTGCGTGTCCGGAATCTTACCCTTTTTCACACACCAATCTGTCACCAGATTTTTCAGCACATTGGCATAAATCCTATACATCACGCCGCTAACCGCAATCATCCTATAATTCCCAGGTTTCAGCACTTTTCCTTTTTTGTGAATGGGGCTCAACTTGGCAATCTTCCAGCACGCAGGCACTTTACTTTCTGTCAGCAACACTTTAAAAAGACGAGCCATCAGAGGCACCAGCACATTCACTTGTTTGGTTTTGTTCCCACACTGCACCGGCAAGCACGCATGCTTAAGAAAAGGAATCGGGATCGCATCAAAGCCCGAAGAGGCACCAGCACTCAACTTCTGAAATTCACTACCCAACATGCCTTCTAACACAGATACATGAGGGATCTCAAACTCATCTGGCTCAGGAGCCCACCCAGACTGCGCGCCCCGCCTGAGAAGGACCTCAGGTGGAAGGTTGCGCCGGCCCAGTGGCACAGCCATATCCCTCGCAGATGGGCGAGACTCTTCAAATGTCCTCTCTGCTCTGAAGTGTCTGTGTAAGTGATCATGCCAAGCTGGAGCAGGCACAGGGGTTGTGTGAGAATTGATGCGCTTCTTCAGCAAAGCGTGCACTGCCGGATCTTTCCGAAATAGCCTATCCAAAAACAAATTCCGCAACTTCCTCGCGTGCCTACGCTTCATCTTACGATTGCACCTCATACTATCCCTCTTGAGAAATCTGCAAGCATGCCTGGCTTCACCACGCTTCACTGCCTCAATGAAAGCTCTGCGCTTCTCCCAACACTCTTCATCAAACCACACAGGGTTTAGAGGACCCTTCCTATTACGCTCACGTTTAAAAACACACTTTGCTTGGGCTGACATGCCCACAGCCCTACTGCTCGCTGCTTGGACAATCAAAGAACGCACACAAAACGCCAATTTATCTACATCCCCAGACCTCTCCGCCTCATCAAACTGAGCCAGCAGTTCAGCATTGTCCCGAATGTGCTCAGCGTAGACTTGGGCCTTATCCTGCTGCCAACGCAACACCAACCTGTTGATACACTCTCCAGCTTTGCACACATGGTGTGGAGCATTCACACCCTCCCCACCCTTATCATTCACTCTAAACACAGTGCTCAAGCCTGCGTGATCTGAGGCACGCGTGCCTTTCATCTCAAAACATTGTACGAGCTTGAACAAAGCCGGAGACAACAACACATGGTCTGGCCTACTTCTCTTATCACCATAATGCCCAGTGAAAGAGGGCTGCCCATCATCACCAACAACACGCCCAGTAGAAATGGCCATACTCGTCGCAGCTGCTAGATCAACCAGCAGCTGGCCTGCCTTGTTCACACTCTTGCACTCACATCTCCTAGTCTCACGGAGCTCAGGGCAGTCCAACACAGATCTAGAATGCGCATCACTCACTTCACTCAGCTCTCCAACATGAGCATTAAAGAAGCCACACAAAATGACTTGCGAAGATACCTGAAAAGCATCAAGCACGTCCTCAAAAAGGTCAGTGTAATGAGAGTGGACAGCTCGAGAAGTAAACGTATCACTCAGAGGATTGATGTAAGCAGCGCCTATCATCACATCTTCCCCCAGCCCAAACATCTGTTTATCACATTGAAGCCAAATGCACTGCATGTGCTCACTGACTTTATGGAAGCGCACATAATCTGAGCTGCCTGGCGCAACAAGCACAGCAATCCCAAACCCATTTTTGCCTTCGTTCTCTCTAGCCATTCCCAAGTTGTGCAGAGTAAAGCCAGGCAAGTGCTGCAGCAACCTAGATGCATCACCGGTTCTTGTTTCTGTGAGCACTGCAATGTCATGGTCTTTGATCAAGCGGCATACTTCTAAAACCTTGAGCTCTGCATTAGCATCAGCAGATCGCCCCCCAATCCCATGCACGTTCCAAACTAAGAGCTTGAGCTTACGCCCAGGCTCGGGCCGGCCACCTTCCTAGCCCTTGTACCCCTTCCCCTTCTTCTTTCCAGCCTTACCACCCTTTCCTGCCTTGATC
>CAJXKY010000045.1 GCA_913055675.1 uncultured Halanaerobiales bacterium | reverse complement strand
AAGGTAATCTTTGTAGATGCACTGGTTACCAACAAATTATAGAAGCTATAGAAAGTGCTGCAAATCAAGATAGGAGTGAATAATGATGTCTAGAATATTAATTAAAGACATTAAAGAGTTAATCACGATGGATGAAGAGAGAAAAAGATACAAAAATATAGATGTATTAATTGAAGATGAAGAGATAAAACAAATTGATGAAAATATTGAAATAGATTTAAAAGAAACTGATGAAATAATTGAAGCCGGGGATTATTTTGTTTTTCCCGGTTTGATTAATACTCACCACCATTTTTATCAAACCCTAACCCGAAATATTCCTGAAGCTCAGGGAGTTGAACTTTTCAACTGGCTTAAATTTCTCTATCCAATTTGGGCAAAATTAACTCCTGAAGCAGTTTATTACAGTACCTTATTAGCTTCAGCCGAATTATTAAAAACAGGTTGTACTACAAGTGCAGATCATTTTTATGTATTTCCCGAAGACCAGGAAGACAACTTAATAGACCATCAATTTAAGGCCGCTGAGGAGATAGGTATTAGATTCCACGGTAGCAGAGGGAGTATGTCATTGAGCGAAGAAGATGGCGGCTTGCCACCTGCTTCTGTGGTACAATCAGAAAAAGAAATTTTAAAAGACTCTCAACGTGTAATTGATAAATTTCATGATGACAGCAAGTTTGCAATGCAGAGAGTAGTTTTAGCTCCCTGCTCACCATTCTCAGTTTCAATGGATTTAATGAAAGAATCTATAAAATTAGCACGGAAAAACAATGTTTTAAGTCACACTCATCTAGCAGAAACTTTAGATGAAAATCAATACTGTGTTGATTCTTTTGGCAAAAGACCTTTAGAATTAATGGAAGAACTAAATTGGTTAGGTGAAGATGTCTGGTTTGCACACGGTGTTCATTTTAATGAATTTGAAATTGCTAAATTGGCAAAGACTAAAACAGGAGTTTCACACTGCCCAGCTTCTAACATGAAGCTTTCTTCAGGTGTGGCAAATATACCCTTTATGTTAAAAAATAAGATGCCTGTTAGTTTGGCAGTAGATGGTAGTGCGAGTAATGATGCTTCAAATATGATCCTAGAATTAAAGTTGGCTTATCTATTACACAAATCTTTCCATGGAATAGATAATATTAATTCTGAAGATATCTTATCTATTGCGACAAATGGGGGGAGAGATGTCTTAAATCAACCTGAAATAGGAAGTATCGAAGAAGGCAAAGCAGCGGACCTAATCATGGTAAGAAGTGATCGTTTAGGTTATGCTGGTGGTCAAAGTGATCCAGTAGAAGCTCTTGTTAATACAGGAACAAATCAAGAAGTAGATTATAATATTGTAAATGGAAGAATTGTTGTACGCGAAGGAAAATTAACAACGATTAATGAAGATGATGTAATAAGGAAACACAATGAGATTGCAGAAAAGCTTTTGCATAAATAAGGGGGGGTATAATTGAAGCTTTACGGTAATGGTGTTTTAATCACTCTAAATTCAAAAGACCCTGTAATTAAAGATGGTGCTATCCTAATTGATGATGATATAATAAAAGATTTTGGTAAAACTGAAAATATTAAAACCAAATACCCCAAGGCAGAATACTCTGATGTAAAAGGCAAGGTAATAATGCCTGGAATGATTAATACTCACATGCATTTTTACAGTACCTTTGCAAGAGGTATGGATTTAAAGACTGATGTTCCTCCTCAAAATTTCGAGGAAATTTTAGAAAAACTATGGTGGCGGTTAGATGAAACCATGAATAAAGAAGACATCTATTATAGTACTCTTTATGCTTTAATTGATAGTATAAGAAACGGAACTACTACCATTTTTGACCATCATGCTAGTTACGGATATATTGAAAACAGCCTGGATGTTATTGCAGAAGCAGTAAATAAATCCAATTTAAGGGCTAATTTGTCTTATGAAATATCTGATCGGCATGGGAAGAAAAAGTCCAAAAAAGCAATAGAAGAAAATAAAAGGTTTATCAGTTATGCTGAGTCCTTGGATAATGAATTTTTAATACCGACAATTGGTTTACATGCTTCTTTTACCTTAGAAGATGAGACTTTAAAAGAAGTTGCCGAATTGGCTGAAAGTACTAATACCCCAATGCATTTTCATGCTGCTGAAGGGGCTGTTGATGAAATAGACAGTCGTAAAAGAGGATATAAACATCTTGTAGACAGATTTGAGAAACTAAATATATTACAAAAAGATTCCCTAGCAATTCACGGTGTACATTTATCAGAAGCGGAGTTACAAATTATAGCCGATAATGAGGTATATTTAATTCATAACCCAGAATCAAATATGGGTAATGCAGTGGGAGCGGTTAACCTCAAAAAAGCCTTAGATAAAAATTTAACAGTAGGTTTAGGAACAGATGGTTATACAACAGATATGTTTGAAAGTATAAATGTTGCTGATTTATTACAAAAGCATGACAATTCAGACCCCAATTTAGGTGGGGATGATATAAGGAAAATGGTATTTGAAAACAATAGAAAAATAGCTAAAAAGTATTTCAATAAAAACCTGGGAATCATTGAAAAAGATGCCCCTGCAGATATAATTATGTTGGATTATAAAGCTCCAACTCCCATCACTAAAGACAATTATTTTTATCATGTTATATTTGGCTTTAATGGTGGTTTGGTTGATACGACAATAGTAAATGGAAATGTACTGATGGAAAATCGGGAGGTGAAGGTGTTAGATCATGAAAAAACAATCAATAAATGTCAAAAACAAGCTAGGGACTTCTGGAAAAGATTCTGATAAGTATTTTAGACCTGAAAGTAAAGAAGAGTTAAAAAAAATATTAGAAGATTACACTGATGAGTTGACTGTTATTGCAGGTGGTACTGATCTTTTAGTTGCTAATTATAAGAATTTATATAAAATTGAGAAATGGCTTGATTTAAATTGGTTAGATAGTTTTAAAGAAATTAAGATTTTTGATGATAAAGTTGAAATTGGATCAATGGTTACACACGAGAGGTTAGATAAACTAGATCAGATCAAAGAACATTTTCCTGTTATTCAAAAGGCTGCTGCTGATGTAGGTTCACCTCAAATTAGAAGCAGAGGTACAATAGGTGGTAATATTGTAACTTCATCACCAGCAGGTGACTTATTACCTACCCTTTTAGTATATGATGCTAAACTAAAAATAATTTCAAAAGATGGAGAAAGAATAGTAGATGCCAATGACTTTTTCACAGGCCCTAAGCAGAATGTATTAGGTGATGGTGAACTTGTAGAAAAAATTATTCTTCCTTTAGAAGAGAATAAATCAAAAGGAGCCTGGGTTAAAGTTGGTAAGAGAAAAGCTTTGGTCATATCGTCAATAAGTTTAGCTCTTAATTTAGTTTTTGATAATGATAATAAGATTAAAGATGCAAGAATTTGTGTAGGTTCAGCTGCTCCAGTTCCACTTCGAATTGAAAAAGCTGAACAAAGTCTAAAAAATAAGAAAATTAAAAAGGTTAATATAGCAGAAATAGCTCAAATTGTTTCTGATGAGATATCTCCTATTGATGATATCAGAGGAACAGCAGAATATCGTAGAAAAGTTGCATATAATATAACAAAAAGCGCCTTACAAGAGGTGATTAACCAATGAAGATAAGTTTAACAGTAAATGGAGAAAAAAGAGCACTTGATGTTAAACCAGAAACAAGATTACTTGATTTAATAAGAGATGATCTTGGTTTAACAGGAACTAAAGAAGGTTGTGGAAAAGGTGAATGTGGAGCTTGTACTGTAATTATGAACAATAAGGTAGTTGCTTCTTGTTTGGTATTGGCAGCACAGGCTGATGGAGCCGAAATAAAAACTATTGAAGGTTTAGGTGGTAAAGACAAACTGCACCCCTTACAACAGGCTTTTATTGAAAAAGGGGCTGTTCAATGTGGTTTTTGTATTCCTGGCATGATAATGTCCAGCAAGAAATTACTTGATGAAAACATTAATCCTTCTGAAGAAGATATTAAAAGAGGTTTATCCGGGAATATTTGTAGGTGTACTGGTTATGTAAAAATAGTTGATGCAGTTAAAGAAGCGGCCCACAAAATAAAAAGTGGGGGTGAAGAGAATGTCTAAAAAGTATGTAGGAAAAGATGTGCTTAAGGTTGATGCTCAAGATAAAGTGACAGGGGAAGCTCAATATCCTTCAGATTTAAAATTTGAGGACTACTTACACGTCAAAATCAAAAGAGCAACTTATCCCCATGCTATTTTAAGAGACCTTGATGTAAGCAAAGCAAAACAAGTTGAAGGAGTAGTGGATATTCTTACTGAAAAGGATTATCCGGACTTAAATAAATTTGGTTTAATTATAAAAGATCAACCGGTATTGATCAAAGTAGGAGAAAAAATGAGATTTATGGGAGATGCTTTAGCAATAATTATAGCTGAAACAGAAGAAGCAGCTTTAAAAGCAAGGGATAAAATTGAAGTTGAAGTTGAAAAATTAGAAGTCATGTCAAATCCTCAGCGGGCTTTAGAAAAAGATGCACCTACTATCCATAATGATATTGGTGATCTTTGCACGAATTATATTGATCCTGATGTAGGTAAACAGAATATATTAATGGATCACCATTTAGAAAAAGGAGATGTAGATAAGGGATTTGAGGAAGCTGATTTTATAGTTGAAAATGAGTATCAGACCCAGCATATTGATCAACTTCCTATTCAAAATGAAGCCGGTTATGCCTTATATGATGAAAGCAATGATGTTATCAAAATTTGGGCAGCTTCACAATGGCTACATGATACTCAAGCAGATGTTGCTCAGGCTATGAATCTTCCCAAAGAAAAAGTTAGAATTATTCAGACAGCAATTGGTGGTGCTTTTGGTAAAAAAGAAGATGTTTCTGTTCATCTCCATCTAGCTTTAGCAGCTAGACACACTAAAAGACCGGTTAAACTAGTTTATACTAGGGAAGAATCAATGATTTCACAATCAAAAAGACATCCTCTTACAATAAAAGCTAAAACCGGAGTTACCAATGATGGTTATTTAACAGCTTGGGAAGTTAAGGTTATTGGTGATGCAGGAGCATATGCTTCAAGTAGTCCTGCAGTAGTTCATAAAGGTATGTATCATTGTACTGGTCCATATAATGTTCAAAATGTAAGAGGAGATTCCTATGCTGTATATACAAACAATACTTATGGTGGTGCTATGAGAGGGTTTGGAACAACTCAAATGGCATTTGCCTATGAATCCCAGATTGATATTATAGCACACAAATTAGATATGGATCCCGCACAGTTTAGATATCAAAATGCATATGATATAGGTTCAACTACTCCCAATGGACAGAAGCTAGGCAAGAGTGTTAATCTAAAAAGAACCATAGAATCAGCTACAGATCTTGCACAATGGGAGGGGGAGATTAGCGAATGAAAAAACAAGGAAGAGGAATGGCGTCAATAATGTTTGGTTTTGGATATGGTGAAGGTTTTCCAGACCATTCCATTGCTGAAGTTGAAATTACAAAAGATAAAAGAATAAAAGTAAGAACTGCCGGGGCGGATTTGGGCCAAGGTTTTTTAACTACCATGACTCAGATTGCAGCGGAAGTATTAAAGATCGATCCTTCCTATATAGAGATTGTGGGTCAAGATACTCACAAAGCTAAAAACTCTGGTTCTACTTCTGCTACAAGACAGACCTTCTTTTCTGGTAATGCTGTGAGAGAAGCAGCCGAGGAAGTTATGGGTAAGATCTACCATTATGGGAGCCTTTATTTTAACAGTAACCATCCTGAATTAACTGTTAAAGATGGTGAGTTATATGCCTGTGATGAATGTGAAAAGATTACTTATTGGGAGCTAGCTGAAATTGTTGAACAAAGAGGAAAAGAATTAAAAGCGGAGGCAACCTTTTTCCCAAAAACTTATGCTCCTGACAGAAAGACCGGTCAAGGTGAAAAAATATATGTGGCATATACTTTTATGACACAAGTTATGGATATTGAAGTAGATACTGATACTGGTCTTATAGAGGTAATGAATGTATATACTGCATTGGATGTAGGTAGAGCGATTAACCCACAGAATGTACATGGACAGATTGAAGGTGGAACTGTACAGGGATTAGGTATGGCTATGATGGAAGATCAGGTTATAGAAGAAGGAATAACTATTAATGCAGATATGACTAATTATTTAGTTCCTAGTATTCAAGATATTCCTAATTTTGAGAGCACTTTAATTGAAAATAATGATTCGGGAGGTCCCTTTGGTTCTAAAGGAGTTGGTGAACCTACTATAATTGGGGCAAGTCCTGCTTTATCTAATGCAGTTTATGATGCAATCGGGGTAAGGATTAAAAGTCTTCCTATAACACCAGAAAAAATATTAAATGCTCTTGAGGAGAAAAAGTAGTAATGCCCAACAATATTGTAATTACTGGTGAAAAATATATAGGGAAAAGTACTATTGTAAAAAAACTTATTGTTAAACTAAATTTAAAACCAGGTGGATTTGTGGTAGGTAGAAGTGGTAGTTTTGACCAGTGGCTTAGTTTTTACCTATCCGACCCGCTTGTTTATTATGAAAATCAAAATAAAGAGGACTATAACTTTGAAGAAAATAGTTATATTTTTGCGAAAAGAGATAACATACAAGATAAATGGGAGGTACGCCCCGAGATTTTTAATACTGAGGGTGTTAAACTTTTAGAAAAAGGATTGAAGGACAAAGATATAGTTGTAATGGATGAATTAGGTCGTTTTGAATTAAAAGCAAATAAATTCAAACAAAGAGTTTTTGAGATACTTGACAAATCCAAACCTGTATTAGCTGTTTTAAAAGATGAGCACAATCAATTTTTAGATCGAGTTAGAAGCAGGGATGATATAAGCATTTATAGAATTAAAAAAGATAACCAGGATGTTATTTATAATAAAACATATGAAGAATTAGAGAATATCATTAATAATAAAAAATAGGGAGTGAGTTTAATGGCTAATTTAGAAGTAGAATTTTCAGGACTTAAGTTAGATAATCCAGTAATGCCAGCGGCAGGACCACCAGTAAAAGATTTTACTGCTGCTAAGAGAGCTAAAGCAGGTGGAGCTGGAGCTTTAGTAACTAAAACTATTTCAACTACTGCAGCAAAAGTTCCTCGTCCAAATATGGCGAGAACAGAAAGTGGATTTTTAAATACCGAACTTTGGGCAGAACAAACCCCAGAACACTGGTTAAATGAAGAATATCCAAAAATTAAAGAGTTAGGTTTACCTGTTATTGCAGGAATTGGATATACAAAAGATCAAATCAGAGAACTAGCTCGCAAAGTAGAAAAATATGCTGATGCATTAGAATTATCAACCCATTACTTAGGTGATGATAGCACTCCAATGGAAGAAAGTATAAAAGCTGCTAAAGAGGAAGTGGATATTCCGGTCTATGTAAAGTTAAGTCCAGGTATTGATATCCCACAATTTTCTAAAGCAGCAGAGAAAGCAGGAGCAGATGGTATAGTTCTTATAAATTCATTTGGTCCGACCTTAGATATTGACCCTGAAACCGGGAAACCTTTAATGGGTAGTGAAAACGGATTTGGTTGGCTTTCAGGTGAAGCAATTTTCCCACTAGCCTTAAGAGCAGTATATCAAGCGGCTAATAGTGTTGATATACCGGTCATAGGTGTAGGTGGAATCGATAGTGGTTTGAAGGCAGCTAAAATGTTTATGGTTGGTGCTTCTGCTGTACAGGTTTGTACAGAAGCTATAGTTAATGGACCACGTGTATACGGTAAAATAGTAGATGAATTAAATAAGTTTTTAGATGAACATGGCTATGAAAGTGTTAATGATATCAAAGGTTTAACAGCTAAAGTTGTTAGTGAAGAAGCAGAATTTGAAACTGTTGTACCAACTGTAATTGAAAAAAATTGTACCACATGTGGACTTTGTATTACAAGTTGTGTATATGATGCAATCACATTAGATGAAAGCAAAGATTATATTGTTATTGATTCTGAGAAATGTGCAGGTTGTGGATTATGTATTACAAGATGTAATTTTGAGGCATTGAAATTAGAATAACTTTCTTATTAAATATACAAGGTTTGAGGAGGGGAGGGTTATAAATGAATAGAGACACATTATTAAAGATGTCAAAGGGCGAAATTCCCGCAGAATTAGTTCTGAAACACGGTAGAATTGTGGATGTATTTAATGAAAGATTGATTAAGCAGGATATTGCGATAGCCGATGGGAAAATAATTGGGATTGGTGATTATGATGGAGTTAAGGAAATAGATTTCGAAGAGAATATTATTGCTCCTGGGTTTATAGATGGTCATATGCATTTAGAAAGCGCAATGGTCAAAATTGATGAATTTGCAGCCTGGATAGTTCCGCGTGGTACGACTACAATTTTTGCTGATCCTCATGAAATAGCTAATGTAGCAGGTTTAGAAGGTATAAAATATTTCTTGGATCGCGGGAATAAATTACCCTGGAACTTTAATTTGATGCTTCCCTCCTGTGTCCCTGCTACTGCTAATGAAACTTCAGGAGCAAAATTATCTGCAGACAAATTATCCCAATTAAAAGATGCCGAAGGAATTTTTGGTTTAGGTGAAGTTATGGATTTTGTTGGAGTCATAAACGGAGACCCTGAAATTTGGGATAAAATTGAAATGGTTGGAGATAAATTTATTGATGGTCATGCCCCTGGAGTTAGTGGGAAAAACTTAAATGCTTACTTATTAGGTGGTATTATGGCCGACCATGAATGTACAACACCCGCAGAGGCTAAAGAGAAAGTTACTAAAGGTATGTATGTAATGATTAGAGAAGGTTCTGTTACCCGGGATTTGGTTAATTTATTACCTGTAGTTAATAATTCTAATCTTTCAAGTTTCCTATTTGCAACTGATGATAGAGATCCTGGAGATCTTTACCAGGATGGACATATTAATTTTGTAATCAAAAAAGCTATTGAAAATGGTGTTTCACCTTTAAGAGCGATTAAACTTGCTACTATAAATTCTGCAGATGCTTTAGGCTTAAAAAATGTGGGAGCAATTGCCCCAGGTTACAAAGCTGACCTTGTGATATTAGATAATTTGAAAGATTTTAATGTTAAAAAAGTGTTCAAAGATGGTGAACTAGTAGCAGAAAACGAAAGTTTAATTGTAAACTTACCGGAAATAAAAGAAGGAAAATCTGAAAAAATATTTAATTCTGTAAATATTGGTAAGTTTAGTAAAGGAGATTTTGAATTACCAGAATATAAAAAGTATCGAGTAATAAAATTAATAGAAGATCAAATAGTAACAGGTAAAGAGACAATTAATTTTGAAAAGAATGTTAAAATTGATGACTTAGTTGCTAATAATTTAGTGAAAATAGGAGTTGTAGAAAGACATAAAAAGACCGGTAATGTAGGTTTAGGGCTTTTAAAAGGTTTTGGTTTAAGAAAAGGAGCCATAGCTATTTCAATTGGTCATGACTCGCATAATATTATTGTTATTGGCTTAAATTCTAAGGACATGTATAAAGCTGTTAAAGAGATTGAAAAACTCAATGGTGGAATAACTATTGTAAATAATGGTGAGTTAATAGACTGTCTTCCCTTAGAAATAGCAGGTTTAATGTCTAAAGATTCAATACCAGAAGTTGCCAAGAAATTAAGAAAAATGAAAGAAAAAGTTTATTCAATGGGAGTGACCAGACAGAGTCCATTTATGACCTTGTCGTTTATGGCTTTACCTGTGATCCCTTCTCTCAAAATAACAGATCAAGGTTTATTTGATATAGATGAAAATAAATTTGTTTCCCTTGGAATTGAGGATTAAGTAAATAGGAGGTGTTAAAGAGGGATTATTTTGATAGGTTATGTGGTGTTGTTGTAGGTGAATTCAACAATCATAAGGAGGGAATTTAATGAACGGGAAAAATGAGGAAGGTATTCTAGAAAGTGTTTTTAATCTTAAGGAAAATAATACTGATGTAAAAACTGAGGTAATTGCTGGTTTTACTACATTTATGACAATGGGTTATATTATATTTGTAAATCCAAGCATACTTAGTGATGCAGGAATGCCTTTCAATGGAGTATTTATTGCTACAATTGCTGGTATTATCTTAGGTACTTTAGCTATGGCATTTTTAACTAATTATCCTTTTGCTCTAGCTTCAGGAATGGGATTAAATGCTTTCTTTGCTTACTCAGTTGTTATTGGAATGGATGTACCTTGGCAGACTGCTCTAGGTATAGTATTTATAGAAGGTATTTTATTTATTATTCTGAGTGTTACACCGGTCCGGAAGAAAATAGTCAATTCAATTCCGATGGGACTTAAAACAGGAATCAGTGCAGGTATTGGACTTTTTATTGCCTTTATTGGTCTGCAAAATGCTAATATAGTTGTTGCTGATCAAGCAACTTTAGTAGCCATGGGAGATTTAATGTCAGGTCCTGCATTAGTTGCACTTGTAGGTCTAATTATTACCGGAATATTATATGCTCTGAAAATTAAAGGTGCACTTTTATGGGGTATTTTAATTGCGACTGCTTTTGGCTGGACAAATGGAGTAACCCCTGCATTTAATGGCTTTTTTGCGATTCCTAAAATGGGTGATTGGAACCAGGTATTATTCCAACTAGATATAGCTTCTGCTTTAAGATTAAGTATGGTTGGAGTCTTATTATCATTCTTATTTGTTGATTTATTTGATACTGCAGGGACATTAGTTGGTGTAAGTCAGCAGGCTGGATACTTAGACGATAACGGTGATTTACCTAAAGCAAGTAATGCATTATTAGCAGATGCAGTAGGTACTACTGGTGGTGCACTATTTGGTACCAGTACAGTTACTACATATATTGAATCTGCTTCTGGAGTTGCTGAAGGTGGTAGAACAGGTTTAACAGGTGTAGTTGTTTCAATACTTTTCTTTTTAGCTCTGTTTTTTAGACCTTTAGTTGGTCTTGTACCAGGTGCAGCTACTGCTCCTGCCTTAATAATTGTAGGTACAATGATGATGTCGAATGTAACAAAGTTGGATTGGGATGACTTTACTGAAATCTTACCTGCCTTTGTTACTATGATAGCTATGCCTTTAACCTATTCTATTTCAAATGGTATTGCTTTAGGATTTATCATTTATCCATTAGTAAAACTCTTTACAGGCAAAGGTGAAGACGTACATTGGATAGTATATGCATTAGGTATTGTCTTTGTAGCTTACTTCTTATGGCTAGTCTAAAGAGTTCTAATTATTTATGTGATTTAGGTTAATAATTATAAGAGTTAATATAAAAGGGAGGGGACCCCCTCCCTTTTCAATGAATGAGGTGGATAATAATGTATACAGGTATAATTCTTGCAGCTGGAGATGCTGAGCGAATGGGAAAATTAAAACAATTATTACCATGGAAAGATAAAACTATATTAGAAACGGTAATTGATAATGTATTGAAAAGCAAATATATTGATGATGAGATCAGGGTGGTTTTAGGTGCTGAAGCAGAGAGGGTAAAAGAGAAAATAAGCTATTATAAAGATGAACGCTTGAGAATCAAAGAAAATCCTGATTATAAAGAGGGAATGAGTTCTAGTTTGCAAAAGGGAATAGAAGATTTAGCAAAAAACACAAAATTTCTCGTTATATTTTTGGGAGATCAACCATTGATTACACCTGATATTTTTGATATGCTTATTAATAGATTTGAAGAAAACTCCTCAGATATCATGTTACCAATTTATAATGATAAACCTGGACATCCTGTTATTATAAACACTAAATTTTTACCTGAAATCAATAAACTAGATGGTGCTATGGGATTAAAGCCATTTTTAGAGGAACATGAAGATTTAGTAGAATATTATTCGATTGATGATGAAAAAGTTATTATCGATCTTGATTATTATGATGATTACCTGTATTATAAAAATAAGTATGATTAGGATGAAGTTAGATGAAATTAAATTACAAACTATGGTTAGAAGAAAATGAAAATAAACTATTTGGTGATGGACCTGCTGATATTTTGAAACTCGTAGATCAGCTGGGGTCTTTAAGTAAAGCTGCAGCTCAAATTAATATGTCATATAGCCAAGCTTGGCAGCTCATAGATACTCTAGAGAAAAAATTAGATTTCAAATTATTAGAAAAGCAGGTTGGAGGTTCTCAAGGTGGAGGGTCAACTTTAACAAAAAAAGGACGCTTACTGATGGATACCTTTTTAAAATTCCGTAGCGAAGCCAGGCATGAAATGTCAAAATTAGAAGCCAAGTATTTTGATGATAATTTTGAGGAAAAGTTAAAAGAGTAAATTTTTTGTAATCGTTATACTAGGTTACAAATAACGAATTATACAAGGAGGCTTATTAATGAAATTTTATAACAAAAAACTAACATTACTTTTTATTTTAATTATGGTCTTTACTTTAACAATTTCTTCTTCAGTTTTTGCAGAAAAGGTAGTTACAGATATGGTAGGAAGGAAAGTAGAAGTTCCAGATGAAGTAAATAAGATTGTTACTACCTATCGATCAGCTACTCAATTTGTATTTTGTTTGGGGGTTCAAGATAGGTTAGCAGCTTCAGATTTAAGTTTTGAAAAAGTTTCACTATTTCAAAAGTTATATGATGGAGAGGAATTACCAAATGTTGGTTCGAAAAACCGTGGTATTAATATAGAACAAATTTTAGAAGTTAATCCTGACTTGGTTATCCTATTTCCTCACAACATAGGTCCAGAAGTTGCCAAAAAACTTAAAGATTATGATATAGCTTCAGTGATAATTAGGCCTGAAAGTTATGAGCAAATAAAAGAAACAACGAAAATATTGGGTAAAGCTATTGGAGTTGAAGAGCGAGCGGATAAAGTAATCAACCAATATGATAAGATACTTGATATTGTTGAAAGTAGAGATGTGGAAGAGCCGAAAAAAGTATACTTTGCTAATTCTTCACTTTTAGATACAGTTGGTAAAGGAATGTTGCAGACTAGTATGATAGAATTAGCAGGGGGAATTAATCCTGCTAAAAAAGCAAAATCAGGATTTATTAAAACTTCTTTAGAAGAATTAATTAAATGGAATCCAGATTATATTGTAGTTTCTCAATATTACAGTGGTTCGGTTGAAGAGCTTTTAAATAGGCCCGAACTCCAGGAATTAAAAGCTATAAAGAATGGGAATGTTTATAGGTTTCCTTCTAAAGTAGAGCCGTGGGATTTCCCGAGTCCATCTTCCTATTTAGGGATTGTCTGGTTAGCTGAAAGATTATATCCAGAAAAATACGAAGATATAGAAGTTGAGCAGGTAGTTAAAGAATATTACAATACACTTTATGATGAAAGTTATCAAGATTTAGGTGGCGGTTCGCTATAATATAAATAAATTGAAGGTGTAATAGATGTTAGAAGTAAAAGATTTAGGTTTTTCTTATGATAATATTAAAACAATTAAAGATATAAACTTCAAAGTTCAAAGACAAGAGTTTGCGTGTTTACTGGGGGCTAATGGTTCTGGTAAAACTACAATTTTAAAATGTTTAAATAAAGTATTACAAAAAGACGAAGGCAAGATTAAAATTGGTGACACTGATTTAGATGATT
Source organism: uncultured Halanaerobiales bacterium (assembly GCA_913055675.1). GTDB lineage: Bacteria > Bacillota > Halanaerobiia > Halanaerobiales > M55B127 > M55B127. Next base: position 4,004 of record CAJXKY010000045.1, on the reverse strand, counting down.
TGAATCAACGAGAGATTGCCCAATTTATTAGTATGGTACCTCAGGAACATTCTGTAGTATTTTCTTATCAGGTTTTAGATGTTGTTACTATGGGAGTAACTCCATATTTAGGATTTGGAAAAATGCCTGCTAGTGATGATTTTGATAGGGCTATGGCTGTTTTAGAAAAACTAGATATAGAATATTTAGCAAATAGGCAGTATAATCAATTAAGTGGTGGTGAAAAGCAGCTTGTCTTAATAGCCAGGGCCTTAATGCAGGATACATCTTATCTAATTATGGATGAACCCACTTCTCATTTAGATTTCAAGAACAAAAATCTTCTAATGAGAGAGATAAGAAAGCTAACTCGAAACAGTAATACAGGTGTTATCATGGCCTTACATGATCCTAATTTAGCCATGAAATACTGTGATAAAGTTATAATAGTAAAGGACGGTAATATCATGGCTGACGGGGATACAGAACAAATCATGACCGGTGCTAATCTCGGTCAAGCCTATGATATTGATATAAAAATTAATGAAAAATCAAGAGGAATTGAGATAGCCCTTCCCGAAATATAATATTAATGGGAAGGGAGTTTTTTATTTTGAGTTATAAAAACACTATTGTTTCTGGATTTAAAAAATCAATACCGGTTATTATAGGATATATTCCTATTGGAATTAGTTATGGAATTTTAGCTCTAAATACTAACTTGTCTCCTTATCTAATTGTTGGGATGTCTGTATTTGTTTTTGCGGGTTCTTCTCAATTGATTGCTGTAAATATGTTAACAGCTCAAGCAGCTATTATACCAGTGATTATGACAACCTTTCTAGTAAATCTCAGACATATCCTGATGAGTGCATCTTTAAGTCTCCATTTCAATAAAACTCCTTCAAAATTACTTCCTTTCATTGGATTTGTGATTACTGATGAGTCTTTTGCAATTGGGAATACACTTATAAAAGAAAGAGATAATAAGGGGCTGTTTTTTCTTTCAATGGGACTTAGTGCTTATTTAGGTTGGGTAATTAGTTCCTTGATAGGAGTTTTAATAGGAAGGTATATATTAAACTTTGAAATTCCTGTAATTGATTTTGTTTTACCTGCGATGTTTATAATATTGCTTATTATGCAGATTCGCGATAAAATGGATGTAGTTGTTTCAATTATGGCAGCTATTTTATCTATTATTTTCTTTTTCATTTTTCCTGGCAATTGGAATATAATTATTGCTACTTTAAGTGCGGCAGTGATTGGGGTGATAGTAGAGAATGCAATCTAAATATATATTTATGATATTAGGAATGACATTGGTTACTTATATACCAAGAATGCTGCCTGTAACTTTATTATCAAAAGTAAAGTTGCCTGATACTATTATAAGTATCTTGAAGTATGTTGGACCTGCGATTTTAGCTTCTTTATTAGCCCCTGCCTTATTTATTACTGAAGGTTCACTCAATATTACCTTAAATAATAATTATTTATTGGCGGCTATTCCTACTTTTTTTACAGCTTATTTTTCAAGGAGTATTTTTACTACGGTGTTTTTAGGGATGTTTTATTTATATATTCTTACATTAATTTAAAAACGAGGTGAAATTATGGATATTAATATTGATTTATTTAGTGATACGGGGACAAGACCATCTGATGAGATGAGAGAATTCATGGCAAAAGCCGAGGTTGGAGATGAACAATTATTTGAAGACCCAAGTGTCAACAAGCTGACAGAAATGTCAGCAGATATTTTAGGTAAAGAGGAGGCTGTATATCTTCCTTCCGGCCTAATGGCAAATCAAATATCATTTGCTGTGCACTGTAATCCTGGTGATGAAATAATTATGGATGAGAGCGCCCACCCTATTCATTATGAAGGAGGAGCGACTGCTGTAATTAGTGGTGCTTCAATTAGATCTGTTGAAGGTAAAAGAGGTATTTTTAATTTAGAACAGTTTGAAAAAGCAGTAAGAACTGAAGATTATCATGATCCTCAGAGTAAACTATTGTCAATTGAACAAACTTCGAATTTAGGTGGGGGTACGATTTGGCCTTTGGAGCAAATAGATAAACTTACAGATAAAGCTCATGAGTTAGGTTTGAAAACTCATATGGATGGGGCAAGGCTACTTAATGCTGTGGCCGCCACAGAGATTAGTGCTCAAAGATATGCTGCCAATTTTGATTCAGTTTGGTTTGATTTAAGCAAAGGATTAGGAGCACCTGTGGGTTCTGTATTAGCTGGTTCTAAGAAATTTATAAATGAAGCCAGGTATTGGAAACAGAGGTTAGGTGGAGCGATGAGACAAGCTGGTATTATTGCTGCTGGTGGAATATATGCCCTTGAAAATAATCTTGACAGACTAAAAATTGATAATGAAAATGCGAAACTTTTAGCTGAAGAGTTGGCGCAAATTCCTGCTGTAGAGATTGACTCTTCTACTGTTGAAACTAATATTGTAATTTTTAAAATAAAAGGCGTAAAATCAGCAGAATTTGCTGAAAATCTATTAGAGGATGGCTTGAGAGTAAGTGTTTTACATGACAAAATAAGGGCAGTTACTCACCTAGATGTTAATAGAGAAGATGTTTTGGATGCTATAAACATATTCAAAAAATATTTAAAATGATGAAAATTGCTTTAATATTGTGAATATTTATAAAATAATATTATAAAATCTGATATATATCACAATGAAAAAATTACAAAAATGTGATATAATGTTTGTAATCTTATGGAAAGGGAGTGTATATATTTTCATTCAAAAGTTTTTTGAATAATGATAAAAAAATAATAGGAGGTCATATTAAATGTCTAGAATTAAATTTACAGGTATTCTTACTATTACTTTAATGTTAACTCTTAGTTTATTAACTTTTGGTGGTAGTGTTTCAGCACAAGATCAAAATAAATTTGCAGTTATTTATCCAGGTTCAATCCAAGATGCTGATTATAATGCTACTGGTTACAGAACTATGCAGGCTGTTGAAGAAGAACTAGGTATGGAAGTTTCTTATTCAGAACAGGTTGCTGTACCTGATGCTTCAAGAGTATTAAGCGAATATGCCTCAAGTGGGTATGGAATTATCTGGGCACATGGAGCACAATTTAACCAAGCAGTCTTTGAAGTTGCTCCCCAATTTCCAGATGTTGCTTTTATCATTGAAGCCGATGCACCTTTAGATGAAGAATATGAAAATATAACACTTCTAGAACGTAATTACTATCCTGGCTTTTATGTTTTAGGTGCTTTAGCAACAAAAGTTACTGAAACAAATAAAGTTGGATATATTGGTGGACTAGAATTACCTTTCACTTATGGTGAAGTAAATGCAATTGATCAGGCTTTTGATACTTATAAACCTGAAATTGAATTTAAATATATTTATGTGGGTGACTTTAATGACCCAGTAAAAACAAAGCAAAGTGCTGAAGCTTTAATTTCTCAGGGTGTAGATGTAATTATTAGTGGTGTAAACTTAGGTAACTATGGACTTTTTAGAGCGGTAGAAAATGCTGATAGAGATGTATATGTGACAACTACTTATACTGATAAGCATAATCTAGCGCCTAATCAACACTTAACATCTGACTTATTTAGATATAACCCTGTTATATTTGAGGCTATTGATAGAATAAAATCTGGAAAGACAAGTAATTTTATTCCTATGCAGTATGGACCTGAAAGCTCACGTTATCTTAAATTACCAGTTGATAATGTTTCTGATGAAATAAATGAATGGGTAAAAGGTATTGCAGAAAAAGTATCTAGCGGAGAAATTGAAGTTAAGAAAAATCTTTCTGAAATTGATGTTGATGGAGAAGCACTTGAGTAAAAAATAATTTAGGTTATATAATTGCTGCCTGATTATTCAGGCAGCAATCTTGGTTTTATATATAATATATTAATCTTCTTAATTGTTATTACTTATTAATAATAACAAAAATATTTAAAGAAGAGAGTGAGACTGAAATATGGATAATAAAAGTGAAGTAAAAGTATTAGAAACTA
>CAJXKY010000044.1 GCA_913055675.1 uncultured Halanaerobiales bacterium | reverse complement strand
CTGTACTCATCATTGTGTACTCGCAATGAATTAGCTGCTTCTACTAAGTAGTAGCGCAAGTACTTATTACCAGTTTTTGTCATGGAAGTCTCTTCAGCTACAAAAGAATCAGATTGGTGCTTGGACCATGTGAGTCCACCATAAGACGCAAGGGCTGCTTGATTATTAAAACGGTTTATGTCTCCAATTTCAGAAGAAATGCCTGCAGATAGGATTACTCCTATACCTGGGATAGTATCAAGGGTTTGTGTATTGCCTTAAGCTCTCTTTTAATGACCTTTTTAGATTTATTTAACTGATTTTGTAAGAATCGAATATTATCAAAGGTCATAGAAAGAGTTTGAGTAATAGCTTGATTCATTTTGGGTTTTAGGCGATAGGAGTTACGAGCTGCTTTTTTAAGATCAGTAATAATTTCATCAAAAGAAGCAGAACCACCTAATCTGTTATTACTGTTTTCATAAAGGAAAGCAGCTAACTCCTTAATATCTTTGTTTGCAATTTCTTCTAAGGTAAAGGTCTCTAATATTGCCATAGAAGCTTCTGAGAATGCTTTAAAAGGTGCTTCATTTTCAAAGTTAGAGAACTTAAGGAATACCAGATTTAAAGCTCTGCTTTTTTCACTGTGGATATTTTTGACTAATTTAAATCTAAAGCGTGTAAGTTCTCTTAAAGGGCGATAGACTTCCTCCGGAACCGAAGAGTTACTAACTCTATTGAAGCGAAGTCTATCTGCTATTACCCAAGCATCGACACTATCAGTTTTAGGTAAATTGTTGTAAGCATCTTTGAAGTTTTTTACGACTTTTGGATTAAAGGTAGAGATAGATAGTTTAAAATTTAAGTTAAGTTTTTCGCTGTTATTGATAAGTCGAAAACTGTGTTCCCAATAGACATTGGTAGCTTCCATGGCCACTTTAACCACATCAAAATCAGCTTGATTTGCATGTTTGTAGATAAAGTCAATTAGTTTATTACAACCTGGTTTGTTGTTTTTAACCTTAAAGGAGTGAAAGATATCTTTACCGTCTTGATCCATGGCATGTGCCATTAGTGATCTTTTAGAAACATCAATACCAACAAACATTTTTTCCAATGGTAATCACCTCCTTTGAGTAAGGGATGAAAAAAAGATAAACAGGTTAAGTCCCTGATATTCTGACAGCTCGACATCCTCGCGATTAGAATTCACCGGAGGGTTTTGAGTACAGCCCTAGCTTTTACTGAAAGCAAGGAAAACAAGGCGGGAAACATAATACGAGTTAGAAGTACAGATCAGACTCAGGGGAACATTCTTTTCGAGTAGTCATACAAAAAAGTATGCTACAGGGGGATTCAAAAACTACCCTGGATATCTTTTGACACCATTTTATCAAGGACTTAGCCTGAAATTAAAGAATTTCGAAAAAAATTGTCAACTAATTGTGGATATGCCGCTTGTGTGGATAATGGGGACAATTAAAGAACAAATTGCCCACATTACCCACACCGCTTGGAAAACTAAAAAACAAGTTTACCACATATCCACAATTACGACTATGACTACGGCTACTGATTTAAATAAATCAAGCCCGTCATAATTACTATATATTTATGGGGATCTACGAATGATCTCTAATCATATTATACGAGGGGGATTACAAATGAAAAAAATCAGTATTATGTTTTTAGTTTTAATTATGATTCTGTCTTTTGCCAGTATACAAGTAAGTGCTGCCGAAGATGATCAGTTAAGTGTAGCTATTTTATTACCGGGGCCAATTAGTGACCAGGGTTGGAATATGGTTGCATATAATGCTTTAAAACATGTTGAAGAAAAATTAGGTGTAAAGACCGCTTATTCAGAACAAGTGCCTGCTTCTGATTATGAAGAAATCTTTAGAGGATATGCATCGTCTGGTTATGATATAATAATGGGTCATGGTTTTGAATTTGGAGATGCTGCCAAAAAAGTTGCTAAAGATTTTAAAGATAAAAATTTCATTGTAACTAGTACAAATATAACACAAGAACCAAATGTTGCTTCTTTTAGAATAAATGATGCTCAATCAGGATTTGTACAAGGAGTAATTGCAGCTCTTTTAACTGAGACAGGTAAAGTAGGAACTTTAGGTGGTATGGAAATTCCTCCCATTATAAATCAGCAAAAAGGATTTAAAGCTGGTGTGGAGTATATAGATGAAGATATAGAAGTTATTTCTTCATATACAGGTAGTTTCCATGATGTAGCCAAAGGTAAAGAAATGACAAAAGCTATGGCTGAAGAAGGAGTAGATATTATAGTTGCTGATGCGGATCAGACTAATTTAGGTGTAATCGAAGCTGCAAAAGAAGAAGATCTGCTTGTGTTGGGTTCATCCGGAGATCTTGGTAAAAACAATCCTGAAGTTGTAGTTACTAGTTTAGTAGAAGATTTCTCCGTGGCTTTTGAAACAGTAGTTAAGGAAGTAAAACAGGGTAACTTTAAAGTAAAAGCTTATGAATTAGGAATTGCGGATGATGTTGTTAGTTTAGCACCTTATCGCAAATTTGAAGATGAAATTTCTGAAGAAAACAAAGAAAAAATAAATGAAGTAGTTGAGAAATTTAGAACTAGAGAACTATCTGTAGATGAGTATCTTGAATATTAATAACTGTTAAATAAAATTATATTTTGAGGGGGGGTAGAAATTCCCCCCTTCTTTAAAATTACAAATTACTTTTAGAAAGTTACATAGCATTATTATGAGAAGAAGGAGGTAAAGAGAGTGAATTATTATAAACAGTATATCAATGGGAAATTCATTAAATCCAGTTCGAAAGATTTTATTGATGTAATTAATCCTGCTAAAGAAAATGTAATAGGTAAAATTCCAAGTGGGAGTATTGAAGATACCCAAAAAGCTATAGAAGCTGCCAAAAGAGCCCAAAAGGAGTGGTCGAATTTAGCTGCTATTGAAAGAGCTCGTTATTTGAGATCTATGTCAAAAAAAATTAAAGATAATGTAGATGATTTAGCTACAATTGTAGCAAAAGAACAGGGAAAAATGCTTTCTGCAGCAAAAAATGAGGTATCATTTTCTGCTGAGTATCTTGAATATATTGCTGGTTGGGCTAGAAAATATGAAGGAGAAATTTTACCTAGTGACAGAAGAAATGAGAATATATTTATTTATAAAAAACCACTTGGAGTAATAGCCGAAATATTACCTTGGAATTTTCCGTTTTTACTCATAATTAGAAAAGCTGCGCCAGCATTATTAACTGGAAATACTATAGTAATGAAACCTAGTAGTAAAACTCCAATTTGTGCATTTGAGTTTATTAAACTTATTGAAGATTTAAAACTTCCAAACGGAGTTTTTAATATGATAAGTGGAAGTGGTTCTGTAGTAGGATCAGAATTATCTTTAAATTCTAAAGTTAGTATGATTAGCTGCACTGGGAGTATAGAGGCTGGGCAAAAAATCATGAAAAATGCAGCTAAAAATATTAATAAAGTTTCTCTTGAGTTGGGTGGAAATGCCCCAGCTATAGTTATGGATGATGCTGATCTAGAACTAGCGGCGCAAAGTATTAAGGATTCACGTATAAATAACACTGGTCAATCTTGTAATGCTGCTGAAAGGGTATATGTACACAAGGATGTAGCTAATGAGTTTAACAAACTATTGACCCAAGATATGAAAAATACAACTATTGGAGATCCCTTGAAAGATAATGCTGATATGGGGCCTTTAATTAGTAAAGAAGCTTTAGAAAATATAAATTCATTAGTCAATCAAGCTGTTGATCACGGAGCAAAAGTAACAACAGGAGGAAAAAGGTCAACAAGGTTAGATACTGGTTTTTATTATGAACCAACTGTATTAGTCAACTGCAAACAAAATATGGATATAGTTCAAAAAGAAATATTTGGTCCAGTAATACCAGTTGTAATAATTAATAATCTAGATGAGGCCATTGAAATGGCTAATGATAGTGAGTATGGACTTTCTTCTTCATTATATACAAATAACTTGGATGTAACTTTAAGGGTTAGTAATGAATTAGAATATGGAGAGACTTATGTCAATAGAGAAAACCTTGAAGCTTTACAAGGTCATCATGCTGGATGGAAAAAATCGGGTATTGGTGGAGAAGATGGGAAACATGGTTTAGAAGAATATTTGCAAACTCGTGTGGTATATATGGAATATGATAAAGAAAGACAATAAGATAAATAAAAATTCAGTAATTAAATAGAAGAAAGTTTGTCTATTATAGTGAATTTATTCACTTGAATTTCGAATATATGAGGCCACTTAGGTTTGCAGTTTTAGAATATATATTATAAAATAATACATATAAAGACATCATATGACTATATGACCATTATACATATTGCAATTTTTTAAAATAACATTTTCTAGAGGAGAGGATTATTTATGATGAACATATTAAGGGTTAAACTTGATAAAAAAGAATATGAATATCAAAAGTTACCACAAAAATATTATACTGTAGGGGGAAGAGGATTTATAGCGGGGATAATGAATGATGAAGTTCCTCCTGAATGTTATCCCTTAGGATCTGAAAATAAAATGATAATTTGTACTGGTCCCACCTCAGGTCTTGGTATATCTAGTGGGGGACGGTTATCAATAGGTGCTAAAAGTCCTTTGACCGGAGGTATAAAAGAAAGTAATTCAGGTGGAATGGGAGCCGAATCTCTAGCAGCCCTTGGCTTAAGAGGTGTAATATTAGAAGGGAAAATAAAAGATGATAATTGGTATATTTTAAAAATAGACGAAGATAATGTAGAATTTATAGAAGCTGCAGAGTATTTAGGTCTTGGTAATTATGATGTAAAGGATAAATTAGCAGAAAAATATGATAATTATCATTTGATTTCTATTGGCCAATCTGGTGAATACAAATATCATAATTCTGGTTTATCTGTAACTGATTTGTTCGGTAGAACAGGCAGAATGGCAGCTCGCGGCGGTTTGGGGGCTGTATTAGGGTCTAAAAAAATAAAAGGTGTTTTGATAAGTTCAGATGGAGAATATGAACATCCGGCTTTAGAAAAAGATGAATTTAAGGAAGCTAGAAAAGAATACCATCAGTTAGTAGCTAATGCTGATCGGATAAGTGTTTTAAGAGAATATGGTACTGCTTCTACTGTTATGGAAGTGCAAGAATTAGGTGCACTCCCTACTCGTAATTTTTCTGAAGGTCAATTCGAAGGTGCTGAAAACCTATCAGGTGAAAATATTTATGATATTATCCAAAAAAGAGGCGGAGAAGGAGAAAACTTTGAACCATGTATGAAAGGATGTATTATACAATGTTCGAATGTTTATCCCGATGAAGATGGTAATGAATTAGTAGCTCCTCTTGAGTATGAAACACTTGGATTAATTGGTTCAAATTTAGGTTTATCAGATCCAGATGATGTGGCTCGAATAAATCGAATTTGTAATGATTATGGGTTAGACACAATTGAAACTGGTGGAGTACTTGGAGTTATGGCAGAAGCCGGTTTAATTGAATTTGGAGATGCTGAAGGATTTATTGGAGCTATAAAGGAAGTACCTGAGGATACATGGATTGGTCGTATGATTGGTATGGGTACTGGTGTAACTGCAAAATTACTAAATGTTAAACGAGCTCCAGTTGTAAAAAACCAGTGTATGTCAGCCTATGATCCCCGAGGTGTTAAAGGAACAGGAGTTACTTATGCTACTTCTCCAATGGGAGCAGATCATACAGCAGGTTTAACTGTATTTATGCCAATGGACCATCATGACAAAAAAGATCAAATAGATGTTTCTCGTAAAATGCAGGTTGGACGAGCAGCATATGATACTCTTGGATTATGTGTATTTTTAATGGCTGCAACGGCTCCTCACCCGGAAGTGATTGTAAAATTGATTAACTCTATTTTTGATCTCGACAAAGATGAAGAGTTTATTACTGAACTGGGTGAAAAGACTATAAAATGGGAGAAAGAGTTCAATAGAAAAGCTGGATTTGATAAAAGTGATAATCGTATTCCAGAATATTTCAAAAAAGAGGCTTTACCTCCATTTAATCTTAAATGGGACTTTGAAGACGAAGAATTGGATAGTATATTTGAAGATTTAGAATAATATAATAGGAGGTTTTTATAATGAAAAATTTTAGTTTCGATTTACCTACTGAAATAGAGTTTGGATTTGGTTTATATCAAGAACTCCCTCAAAAATTAGAAGTGGGAAAACGAGTTTTGATTGTATCAGATCCGGGACTAAAAAAGATTGGGTTAGTAGAAAAAATAGAAAAAGTAGTTAGTGATAATGGCTTTGAAGTAGATGTTTATACAGAAATAAGTCCCAACCCTGATGAAGAATTGGTATCTGATTTAACGAATTACATTCACGAAAAAGGAAGTCAACAAATTATTGTTCTGGGGGGAGGAAGTTCCATTGATGCGGCTAAAGTAGCTTCTTGTATGGCGGTTAATGATGGTCCATTAGAAGACTATCAATGGAATAATCGTTCTTTTGAAAATCCTTCTCTTCCCTTATATGTGTTTCCTACTACTGCAGGTACAGGCAGTGAAGTAACAGGAGTGGCTGTAATAACTAGTCGTAATACAAAAAAGGGAGTAGTAGATAAATATATATTCCCTGATAAGGCGTTAGTTGACCCAGAGTTGATGAAATCACTACCTCCTTATTTGACTGCTATTACTGGTATGGATGCACTAACCCATGCCATAGAAGCCTATTTGGGACTTGGAGCAAATGCTTTTACTGATTCACTGGCAGAACAATCAATAAAGCTAATAGCTGACTATTTACCTAAAGCATATGCAAATGGAGAGGATGAAAAAGCGAGATACAAGATGGCTGTTGCTAGTACTTTGGCAGGTATCGCTATGGACCAAGCTGGTCTAGGAATTGTTCATTCTTTAGCAAGTCCCGTTTGTGCTAATCTTCACCTTTCTCATGGTCTAGCCAATTCTTTTCTATTACCCTATGGAATGGAATTTAATTTAATAGCCCGCAAAGAAAAATTGAGTAAGGTCGCAGAATTTTTAGGTGTAAAAACCTCAGGTCTTTCTAAAAATGATTCTGCGTTATTGGCGGTTAGAAAAATTAAAGAACTTCAAAGAGAACTCGAATTAGAAGAGGAAATAGAGGAAGTAACAGATGTTAATCCGGATTTAGATAAATATGCAGAAAATGCTGCAAATATGTTCTTGATAAATAATAATCCTCGTAAAGCTTCAGTAGATGATTGTCGAAAAATATTTACAAATATATTTTATAGTGATAGAAGTTAAGTCCATTCGCAAACCACTGCGGCTTGTCCTGTGGTAAGAGTAGACGGTTTTGAGCTTATTTTTTATGTTTTTCAAGTAAATCCTCAATAGCCTCATCAAATAATTTAGATTTAGGTATTCTAGTTTCTTTAGATAATTCATCTAACTTTTTTACTAATTCTTTATTCAAAGTAGTAGTAATTCTTTTTCTAGTAGTTAAATCTGACATAATTAACACCTCCTAAATTAATTATAACATTTAAATATTTATGTTTCAGCTTGTTTAAGTTTATGCCTAATAAAGAACATAGGATATTAATTAGTAAATCAGTAGGGTGTGTAAGATATGTTTATAATCATTTCTTAGGTAAAGCTAAAAAAAATGAATATTTAACTTATACTAAATATTGTAAACAATTAACTCAACTAAAGAAAGAATTAGAATGGTTAAAAAAACCAGATAAGTTTGCTTTACAAAATGCACTTAAAGATTTAGACCGAGCATTCAAAAACAAATGGATTAAGTTTAGAAAATCTAAAGAAGTCAAAGCTGAAATAATAAATGTTACAGTAACTCGAACTAACACAGATAAATATTACATTTCAGTAGCAGTCAAGGAGGAAATTAAGGAATTACCTAAAGCAGATAAGCAAATAGGGATAGATTTAGGACTAAAAGAGTTTGCTATTACTTCTGATGGTGAAAAAATAGACACCCCTAAAGTGTTAAAGAAATATGAGAAAAAGATTGTTAGGTTAAATAGAAGTTTAGCTAGAAAAGAAGAAGGTTCAAATAATTGGCATAAAGTTAAAAAGAAATTATCTAAGGTTCACGAAAAAGTTAGAAATATCAGATTAGATTTTCTTCATAAATTATCGACTAAGCTAATTCGTGAAAACCAAAGAATTTGCTTAGAAACGCTTAAAGTGAAGAATATGCTTAAAAATTCTAAATTAGCTAAAAGTATCTCTGACGCTAGCTGGAGTAAATTTGTTGAATTGCTAACTTATAAAGCAAAGTGGTATGGTAGAAATTTAGTTAAAATAGATACTTTTTTTGCTAGTAGTCAGATATGTAGCAATTGTGGCTATAAGAATGAGAAAGTTAAAGATTTAAGTGTCAGGAAATGGGAATGTTCTGAGTGTAGGAAAATACATGACAGAGACATTAATGCTAGTAAAAACATTTTAAACGATGGATTAAAAATAAAGGCAAGTACCACTTAGGATATGTACTGTCGGGCTGACAGGAAGTTACGCTTAGGAGATATGAGTGGAGATTACACTCTCAGCCTAAGAATCCTCGTGGGCTTGCCCCGAGGGGGGGTCAAAAATAGTTTTAATTAAAGTTATCAGAAAGGGGGATTATATTGTCCTCGATAAACAAATCAAGTTTATCTACTTTGACTAAAAAAGAAATATTAAAAATGATAGGTAATGATGAATTCGAGAATAACAAGCTTCCACCGGAAAGTAAATTAACAAAAAAATTAGGGGTGAGTCTTTCGACCTTAAGGGAAGCTCTTTTGATGTTAAAAAAAGAAGGAGTAATAGATAAAGTACATGGAATAGGAAGTTTTGTCCATCAAAGTGCACTTGAAGCAGAGATGAGGATTGATTTAATTTCTGATTTGAATTATTTGATAGAAGATGGTGGATATACGGCACGTATGGAACAAAAAGGGAGTTGGATTACAGAAGCAAATGATATAGAAAAAAAAGAGTTAAAATTAAAAGCGGAAGAAAAAGTATTAAATTTTGAAAGAATATTTTATGGAGATGATGTTCCTGCTGTTTGGGTAAGGAATAAAATACCAACTAAATACTTTAATAAAATACCTCATGAGGAAGATTTATCAAAACCAATTTATCAAATATTCTGGGATTTATGCCAGGAAAAGATTTCTCAGTCTATATTTGAATTTATTCCTTTAAATGCTAAAGAGAAGGAAAAAGAAATATTTCAAATAAAAAAAGGCACCCCGATGATTTCCTGGAAAGAAATATTTTATAATTTAAAGGATAACCCTATTAGTTATAATCTTTTAGTATTTAATCCAAATATAATCAATTTAAAGATGTTAAGGAAGTGGTAAAAATGAAAGGAAAACCACCTTTTATAATTGGGATAACGGGTGCTAGTGGATCTATTTATGGATTAAAATTAATCGAAGAGTTGTTAATAAAGGAGCAAAATATAATTCTTACAGTTACTAATGCAGGAAAGATTGTTTTAGAAAAGGAGTTAGATATTAATCTATTTAAAAGTGAAAAAAATGAAATCAAAAATTATTTATTAAAAAACGCTAAAATATCAGAGAAAAAAATTGAAGAAAAATTAAAATATATACCAGTAGATAAAATAGATGGAGTAATAGCTAGCGGTTCTTTTAGGACTAATGGTATGGCTATTATACCTTGTTCTATGTCCACTTTATCAAGTGTTTCAAATGGTAGAGCTTCAAATTTGTTAGAAAGAGCTGCTGATGTTGTATTAAAAGAAGGATTACCTTTATTATTATCACCAAGGGAGATGCCTTTTAATTCTATACATTTAGAAAACATGCTTAAATTGAGTAAGATGGGAGTCATAATTGCTCCACCTATACCTGGGTTTTATCATCAACCCCAAACTATAGATGATCTGGTAAATTTTGTAGTGGGAAAAATAATGGATAGATTAAACCTTGAAAATGACTTATATGATCGATGGGAGGGCTAAAGATGCCAGAAATAAAAGATTTTAGAGATTTTTTAATTTTATTAAGAGAAAATAATGAATTAATTGAAATTGATAAAGAAGTAGATATCAAACATGAAATCGGAAGTATTATAGCAACTTTAGAAAAAAAGAATAGGGAGGCTGTACTTTTTAAAAATATTAAAGAGCATGATATCCCTGTGGCTGGTGGTATTCTTGCTAGCCAGGCTAGAATAGCTCTTGCACTTAATAGTAAACCATCTTTGGTACCTAAAAAAATGGAAGAGGCTTTAAAAAATCCTATTAAACCAAAAGTGGTTTCTAAAGCACCTGTAAAAGAAAACATAATTTTGGGTAATGATATAAATTTAGATAATTTTCCTATTCCAACTCACGCTCCTAAAGATGGTGGGCCTTTTATAACAGCTGGTATTACTATCGGTGGAGATCCTAAAAATGGGCGGCAGAATTTATCCTTTCAACGAATGCATGTTAAAGGCAAAGCTAAAACAGGAATTATGATAAATGAGTGGCGACATTTACGCAATTTTCTTGATAAAGCTGAGGCAAAGGGAGAGTCTTTACCAATAGCTGTTGCAATTGGAGTAGATCCGACAATCTCTATTGCTGCTGGTTTGCGATATGAAGGAGATGAAATGGAAATAGCTTCAGCTTTGAGAGGTAAACCTATTGAAGTAGTTAAAGCTCATACTTCTGATTTATTAATTCCAGCTAGATCAGAAATCGTGATCGAAGGTGAGATTCCACCAAATATTCGAGAAGAAGAGGGGCCATTAGCTGAATTTACTGGACATTATGGAGAACTTTGGCAAAGTCCAGTCTTTAATGTTAAAGCAATATGTCATAGAAATGATCCAATTTGGCAGACATTAAATGGAGCTTCTTTTGAACATATGAATTTGGGTAATGTTTTACCGCGTGAACCATTATTAAAAAGACAAGTTTCTTATGTATCTGATAATGTTAAAGATGTTCATATCCCTCCCTATGGTTCCGGTTTTTTAGCGGTTATTTCTATTGATAAACAAAACCCTGGAGAACCTAAAAATATAGCTATGGCTGCCATGACAGCATATGTAAATATCAAAAATGTGATTGTAGTAGATAATGATGTAGATATTTATGATTCTTCAGATATTATGTGGGCTTTTTCAAATCGTGTGGATCCTCGCGAAGATATCTTTTATGTTCCAAATTCTCAGGGACATGAACTTGATCCTGCGAGTGACGAACGAGGTGTTCAAACTAAAATGGGTATTGATGCTACTTTATGGAAAGAAAAAGATAATTTAGAAAAAGTAGTTTATCCTGAAGTAGATTTAGATAAATATATAAATAATTAATCCCTAAGATAATTATATAATTATAGTACAAGAGAAACACCTTTTAACTAGACAACTTTTCTCCCCTAATAAAAAATAAGATTAGAAAAGAACTTGTTAAAAAACAGATACTGCTTAGCAGTATCTGTTTAACGAGTTCCAGCACCTTTTAAATCCCATATATGGGTGATTAGGGTATCCCTAATAAATTACACATAAGAGGTATGAATTACTTTATGAGCTGCTTATAGTAGTTTAAGAAACTATTGCAAAAGGTGTTTAATTTCTCTTCTTTGACCAATTATAGTTATATTAATACTATCATTTGTATCAGCATTAAATTTGTGACCTAGACTACATTCAAACAACTCCTGTTTTTTCTTATACTAACAGTTTTACAAACGTGGCATACTTTGAATGTATTGACTAGGTTAACTTCTTTAACAGGTAAGTTATTTAAATCAGCTTTATGTTTATAAAATGTTTCAATTGATAGTAAGTTCCACAGATTTTTTCTTAATTGTTTAAACTATTGTTATTGATTATATTGGACCTGATATTTTTAAAATTTTAAAGTACAATAGAAGAGTTATATTTTTTTCAATTTCTTTAATTATATAGCAATTAACAAGTTTGTTTAGGTACAACTCACCATTATCTTTCTTGATAAAGTTAAAGCTTTTATCTTTAATTAAGCAAATTGGTGTTTGGTAATTAAAATTGATACATTCTTCCCTTCCAGCCAACTTTGTAGCGAATGTGGATATTAAAATAAAGATGTCAAAGATTTAAGAGTTTATGAATGGGATGTACGAAGTGTCATTCAATTCACGATAGAGATATAAATGCTAGCAAGAATATTTTACACCAAGGTTTACAACTACAATTAGTTAGTAGATAGGTTACATACTGTCGGGCGGACAAAAATTTAAGCCCTTCGAGAACTTGTAAGACCAGTTTACACTTAATACTTGAGATTAACTGTAAAAAGGCTAGGTTCTATGAATAAGTAATCTGCGTGGGCTTGCCCCGTAGAGCGTCAATTCAATGGTCATATCTTTTTATTATCATTATATTTATAAAATTACCATGTCTTAGGTTTAACCACTGTTTAAATCCTATAGAAAAAAGAAATAAAAGCAATAACGAATCAGAGGTTTAATTTATATTTTCTTTTATTAATTTTTTAATTTTATTTTCAAAAAATTCATCATCTTTTTCATTGCGTTTTTTAGAAGTTGGATGTTTACCCCCCGACCTTCTAATTTTGGCATTTATATGTCTTTGCATTAAAAGGTGTTCAATATTTTTTTCATTAAAGATTAACCCTTTTCCATTAATTGCATATGCGCCTTTTCCAAGAACTAGAGAAGCTAGGCCATAATCATTAGTTACTACTAGATCTCCTTTTTTACTATTATTTAATATTTCCATATCTACTGATTGATTACTTTGGTCTACTTTTCTAACTTTTCCATAATCTAAGTCTATATCATGGTTATAATCACAATATAGAATTAATTCAACATCAAATTGTTTTGCTATATTTTTTGTTATATCTACGACCGGACAAGCATCACCATCAATAATAATACGCACTTTTTATTCTCCTAGTTAAATTTAATAATAATTTTAATTAATAGAGATTAGCTGAATTACTATACCCTCTTGATTCCCAATAACCTCTGTATTCAGAATCACTAGATAATTCTATACGGTTTACCCATCTGATCCATTTATACCCATATTTTTGTTCAGCTACTAATTGAAAGGGGAAACCTTGTCTTGGTGGTAATTGTACATCATTAACTTTATCAGCTAATATTATATTATTTTCCTTAATAAAAGAAAGTGGCAAAGAAGTACTATATCCATCCGGGGAATAAAATATTACAGTATTTGCTTCATCTTTAACTTCTACTTCTTTAAAAATTTCAGTTAGTGAAATTCCTTCCCATAAGGCTTTAACTGACCACCCAGTAACACAATTGAGGGTTATTAATTTTTTAATGTGTTCTTTTTCTTGTAAGCCAGAGTACTTATATTCTTGCCTATTTTCTACTAATCCTTCTACTACTAATCTGTATTCTTCAACATCTACTTTTTGAATTCCTTTAATTGAGTTTTCACGAAAATCTTTAATTGAGCCTAATTTTTCTCCTCCATATTCGTTAATTTCTATTTCGTTAACTTCCTCTTGTGCATAAATATTTATTTGAAAAGTAAATACAAGAATTAAAACTAAAAATAATGTAACAGTTTTAGTTTTCAAAATATACCTCCTTTTTTTGTTTTAATAATGAACTGAAATATTAACTTGTCTTACTAATATTTTACCACTATATATTTTTTTTATCAATCATCATAATTATAATATTTTATAATTTGAAAAACATTCAAATAATTATTATACTTTATTTAGTAAATAATATAATAAAGGGGGTTAATTATGGCAGATTTATCAAATCGACTTTCGGAAAACGTTGAAGGTGAATATTATGTTGATGATCAATGTATTGCCTGTGGAGTTTGTGTGGGAGAAGCTCCTGAAAATTTTGAGATGGGTTCCGATTATGCTTATGTCATTAAACAACCTGAAAATGAGGAAGAGCAAGAAGCTTGCCAGAATGCTCTAGAAGCTTGCCCTGTTGATGCTATTGGAAATGATAGTTAAATATATTTAACATTCAAGATTATTGTAATGGGGGGGTTAATAGCCCTCCTTTTTTAATTGCTTGGAAAAGTTGTACATACTATTAGAATTAATATTGAATGATATAAAGAGATTTTATTTGAGATTTATAATTTAATAAAAATTCTAAAACTAATATTTAAAAAATATTGTAATTAAATAAATATGATGATATAATCTGACAGGTGTTAGAAAAATATAACAATAAATATGATAGGAGGTATAGTAAATGTCTAATTTAGATTATGAAAATCAGGTACTTACATTTAAAGAAGATGATGTAACTGCTAATCCCGCACCATTAGGTTTAATGGGTTTTGGTTTAACAACTGTTTTATTAAATATCCATAATATTGGTCTTTTTGGTATTGGGAGTATGATTTTAGCAATGGGTTTATTTTATGGTGGAATAGCTCAAGTTATTGCTGGAATTATGGAGTGGAAGAAAAATAATGTTTTTGGTACTGTAGCTTTTACTTCATATGGCTTGTTTTGGTTAAGTTTCGCAGGCATACATATTTTACCAGCTTTAGGAATGGCAGAACCAGCAAACAAAACAGCTTTAGCTTTTTATTTATTCATGTGGTGTATTTTCACTGCTGTTTTATATATTGCCAGCTTAAAATTAGATAAAGCAACTCAGGTTGTTTTTCTGCTTTTAACAATTTTGTTTTTTCTTTTGGGTTTAGGTGATATCACCGGAGTATCATTCATAGGAGTTACAGCTGGATATGTTGGAATTTTAACCGGACTTTCAGCTATGTATAATGCAACTGCATTAATATTGAATGAAATTTATGGCAAAACAGTTTTACCACGTGGCTAAAGTTAAAAATATAATATCAAATAGTATAATATATATTCTCCCTGATTTTTCAGGGGGATTTTTAATTTAAAGAATAAAATAAAGGAATAATATTTTGAACAATTTGCAGTTGGTTTACAATTTTTGTATATTAATACTAAAAAGCCCCTCTTAGCCGAGGGGCTTTAATCGTTGTTATTTAAGTGGTGCCGAAGATGGGATTCGAACCCATACGAGTCTGACCCCACCGGATTTTGAATCCGGCGCGTCTGCCAGTTCCGCCACTTCGGCACATAAAATATATTAACATATAAAAAAATAAAAAGCAAGAGTATTAGAGCAATTATTGAATTAAGCAGCAGCTTTGGGTAGTTGATATTCTCCCTTTTCAAAGTATTTTTCTAATAATATAGAACTAATTACTACTAAAGGTAAAGAAACTCCAATTCTTATAGTAGTAAATTTCAAACCTAAAATTGAAGCTTCCATAATACTCATTGGAATCATTACTAATGAAGCAGCAGTAATATAGGTAAAAATAGAACTATATTTTGCTCCTTTATGATATAATGCATTTGCTACTGGAAACGCAACAAAAGTACCGCCTACAGTAGTAGCAGCTAATAAGATTGAATATATATATCTTTTAAATCCAGAACTTTTACCAAAATTCTTTTCAATAGTTTCTCTTTCAACCCAAACATCAAAAAGACCAATTAAAATAAATGCTGGGGGTAGTATCTTAACCATATCCCTAGCAAAAATCATGAAATTGTCTCCTATTTTTATACCTATTGAAAAATTGAAGAGATAGGATATGAGAATTAATGACATAAAAGCAATAAATAAGATTATATTATTACGAACTTTATTATTATCTTTATTCTTTTTCATTTTAAAGAACCTCCCCATATAAAATTCCAGTTGCTATTGCAATAATTGCAGCAATTACAAAACTAGCAATGTTTCTTACAATTGTTGCTCTTTTACCCATATATTCTTTTTCTACAGGGTAAGTAACTACTCCTACCATCATAAGTGTTGTTATAAATGAAGCTATTACCATATAGCTCACACCCTTTTCTAATAGAATTCCAGAAAGAGGATACGCAATAAAACCTGGCATCATAGTAACTGATCCTGATATTAATCCAAGGATTACTCCTAATACTGATCCACTCCCACCCAAATATTTTATAATAATATCATCAGAAATTAGTAATACAAATGATAGTATTATTAAAAGTTTTAAATACCCTGGAAGAATTTTGCTGAACTTCTTCCAAGCAATTTTTAAAGACTTCTTAGTTTTTTCCTTACTGAAAAAATATGAAATAGTTAAGGAAATAAATGAAATAATATAAAGTGAATACATTTTTTAAAACCCCCATTAAGTTTTGATCATATGAATATATTATACCTATAAGGGGTATGTGATTATGTAAAATATAATACAAATATAAAATTTTCTCTAATAAAATATTATTTATTTGAAAAATTTGGTATAATAATATCAGGATTAATAATCATTATTGACAATAAATATTATTATAATTAATAAATATGCACTTAATCTTGATATAAATAAAGGTGAATGATTAGTTTTAAAGAACTATAAACTACTAGTATTTTTTAATATGAAGGGTGGGTTTAATATGAATAATCATGCCCGCAAAAAATCTAATAATGACTTGAAAATTTATGGTTTTGGAAGGTTTTTAATAAAAGACGGTACTAAAGAAAAGAAAAGTGAAGATTGGACTTCGGATAAAGCTTTAAAAATGTTTAAATACTTTTTACTTAATAGGGAGAAAGAAATTTATAATGAAGAGTTAGTTGAAGTTTTTTGGCCTGAGATTGATCCAGACACAGGCAAAAAAAGGTTATATAATACTATATATTTAATTAGAAAGAATTTAGGAATAAAAGACATAGTTATAAATAAAACTTCATGTTATAAATTTAATGAATCATATTCATGCTGGTTAGATTGGGAACATTTTTTAGATATATATAATAATAAGGAAGAAGCAACTATTAAAGATTTAAAAAATGCACTTGAATTATATAAAGGGGATTTAATGCCGGATTTACGATATGAAAGTTGGATTGAAGATACAAGAACTAATCTAAAAGAAAAATACTTAGATATTGTTTATATATTATCTGAAAAGCTTTACAATAATAATGAATATATGGAAGCAAAATTATATTTAAAAAAGGGTATAGATGAAAAAACATATAGGGAAGAATATTATAATTTAGCGATGAAAATTTTAGCAAAAACGGGCAGAATTTATGAGGCAATATCTTTATTTGTAGAATACAGGAAGTTAATAAAAAATGATTTAGGAATTGAACCAGGTACTGATATAATTAAAACATATAACAAAATTAGACAAAATGATATAATAGAAAAAGAGACTGTTTTAGAAGAAAAGAATAAAGGTGCATTTAGATGTGATATAGATGTTTTTAAAAAAATCTATGAGCTGGAAGAAAGACAAACTAATAGAAGTTCAAATACTTTCATATTAATGGAGATTGATTTTTCTGATTTTGATTTAGATAATAAATTTGTCAATATTTGCGAAGAAATAGGTAATTTGTTTAGAGCTGGGGATGTAATTTGCTGTTGTAATAAAAAAATTCATCTAATACTACATAATTTAAGTATCGAAAAAACAAATTTTACCTTAAAAAGAATTTTTGATTATTTGAAAGAAAAAAAGATAAATAAAAAACCTACCTTTGATTTTAAAGAAATTTCTAAGTAAAAATAATATAATAGATTTATTAATTACTCCGCATTTGCGGAGTTTTTTGTATGTCTGGCAGTTTAGATAACTAGCAGGTTAGAGTCCTGTACTATGAATCCAACGAAATAGTTAGCTGAT
>CAJXKY010000043.1 GCA_913055675.1 uncultured Halanaerobiales bacterium | reverse complement strand
GGATATGTTGGATATGTTCCATATGATAGTATATCTGGTTTGGCATTTTGGGTTTATTGGCCTATAACTGATATGCGAATAATAGATCATATGACTTACGAAAATATTTAAATATTATATTTGTTGAGAAACGGGAGGAAGAAATGGTATGAGATATAAAAAGAAGAGAATGTTAAAGTTAATTTTTATCATAGCCATAGTTGCTTTTGCAATATTTTTATATTCCTATTATAATATCAATCTTGGACTTGATTTACAGGGGGGCTCACATATAGTATTACAGGCCCAGCCGACTGAAGAAAGAGAGATAAATAATGAAGTAATGGGAGGAATAGTAAGCGTAATAGAAAGAAGAGTAAACCAACTTGGCTTAACAGAACCGGTTATCCAGCGGGAAGGTAGTGACCGAATCATTGTAGAATTACCTGCTATAGATAATCCAAACGAGGCAATAGAAACAATAGGTAGAACGGCAGTATTAACTTTCAGAAATTCTTCTGGTCAAGTTTTATTAACTGGTGAATATGTTCAAGATGCTAGTGCTGATTATGACCAATATGGAAGGCCGGTTGTGTCCTTTAAGATGAATGATGAGGGTGCAGATAGATTTGAAGAAATCACCAGCCAATACATTGGTCAAAAAATTGGTATTTACTTAGATGACGAACTTTTGACAAATCCTACAGTACAAGATACTATCTCAGGAAGAGGACAAATAACTGGCTATGATACAGTTGAGTCTGCTGAAAAAGATGCTATTTTAATACGAGAAGGTTCATTGCCAGTTCCAGTTGAAGTAATTCAAAGTAGAACTATTGGACCAGTTTTAGGTGAGATCTCCATTCAAAAAAGTATAACAGCGGGTTTAATAGGACTAATATTAGTTTCAATTTATATGATGTTCTATTATAGATTCCCAGGAGTTTTAGCTGCTGCAGTACTTATTATTTATGGTATTTTACTAATGGGTACTTTGGCAGGTTTACAAGCAACCTTAACTTTACCTGGTATCGCTGGTTTAATATTATCAATAGGTATGGCAGTAGATGCCAATATTATTATATTTGAACGAATAAAGGATGAGAGAAAATCAGGTAAAACTCTGAGAGCTTCTATAGATGCTGGTTTTAAGAGAGCTTATAAAACTATAATAGATGCTAATGTGACAACCCTTATTACTGCTTTAATTTTGGCTTATTATACAAGTGGAACTGTAAGAGGATTTGCAGTAACATTGGGAATTGGTGTATTAGTTAGTATGTTTACTGCTTTCTTTATTACCAGAAATGTAATAGACTTGTTCACTCATTCTAATTTACTACAAAGCGATGCTGCATTTGGTGCAAAGAGGAGGTAAAGATGATGGATATACTGGGTAAAAGAAATATTTGGTATGCACTTTCTATAACTATTCTAGTAATTGGACTAATATTTTTAGCAATAAATGGCCTTAACTTTGGAATAGACTTTCAGGGTGGTTCCTTATTAGAATTTAAATTTGATCATGAAGTATCAAATCAAGAAGTTAGAAATGTATTATCAGATATAAACATAGCTGAAGATAGTAAAGTTCAACAAACAGAAACTGAAGGTATTAATGGTACATTAATTCGATCTAAGGAATTATCTACTCAAGAAATTGTAGAAGTTGAAGAAGCTTTAAGGGATCAATTTCCTTCTACTGAGATGTTGAGGACCCAAATGGTAGGACCTACCATTGGTCAGGAGCTAAGGACAAAGGCGCTCTTGGCATTATTAATAGCTTCTATTGCTATTGTGTTATATATTAGTGTAAGGTTTGAATTTAGATTTGCGATAGTTTCAATAATTACTTTAATGCATGATGTCTTAATAGTATTGGGTATTTTTGCGATCCTAGGAAGGGAAATAAATACTCCTTTTGTAGCTGCTTTGCTGACAATCATCGGTTATTCTATAAATGATACTATAGTAATATTTGATAGAATAAGAGAAAACATGAAAATGATGCATAAAACTGGTTTTGAAAAGTTAGCAAATCAGGCAGTAGTCGATACTTTACCGAGATCAATAAATACTTCTTTAACCACATTAATAACAATTTTAGCAATTTATTTATTCGGCGGGGCTTCTATTAAAATATTTATGCTTGCATTATTTATAGGTATGTTTGCTGGTACTTATTCTTCCATATTTGTTGCCAGTCCCCTCCTAGTAACCTGGACGAATAGGGTGAAAAACAAAAAATAGAAAGGGGTTTTAAATATGCAGGGTACAATAATTTTTGGATTGATATTTGCTATCTTAATAGCAATATTTGCAATTCAAAATGCTTCCATTGTGGCTTTGAATTTATTGATGTGGAAGTTTGAAATATCACTTGCAGTTGTTGTTCTTGGTTCGATAATTTTTGGGGCCCTAGTTATTGGTATTTTCAGTTATTTTAAACAGTTTCAGCTTAGAAGAAAAAACAAAAACTTGAAATTGGAAATACAATCTTTAAAAGATGAAATAGAAAACAAAGAAGAAATGATTAGCAAACTAAGAAGTTATAAGAGGATGTCAGAAGAAAATATTGAAATTGAAGAAGAAGATGAAAATGAAGAGGAAGAAGAAAAAAGAGGTTTTTTTGGTAGAAAGAAAAAAAAGAAGCCTGAACCTGAGCAAAATGATGAAAATATTGCATATAATTTAGAAGAAGATGATACTAAAGAAGATAATGGGAAAAGTAATTAAAAAGAAAAAGATATATATACCCCCTTCTAAAAGGGGGTTTTGTATTTAAATAAAAAGGTGATTATTTTGAATAACTTATGGTATATTGAAGATCCTGAAAATCAAAAGGTACATAAGAATGAAATTATAAATAAACTTTTATTAAATAGGGGAATTGATACAAAAGAAAAAGTAGAAAGCTTTTTAAAGCCAGATTATCAAAATCTAAAAGATCCTTATGAATTAAAGGACATGAAAAAGGCAGTAGTTCGATTTAATAATGCAATTTCTAATAATGAAAAAATATTGATCTATGGTGACTATGATGTAGATGGTATAACTTCTACTTCATTGTTAATTCATTTTTTTAAAGATATTAATTTTACTAATTTTGAATATTATATTCCAAATCGACTAAAGGAAGGTTATGGATTAAACAAAGAAAGTCTTGAAAATATTGAAATTAATAAAGTTAATCTAATAATTACTGTAGATTGTGGAATTACTGCTGTTGATGAAATAGATTATTTAAATCAAAGAAATATTGATGTTATTATAACTGACCACCATAAATTGGGTGAAAAGTTACCTAATGCTTGTGCAATAATAGATCCACAAAGAGAAGAAAGTGACTATTATAAAGTACTTGCAGGTGTTGGTGTTGTATTTAAATTTCTACAAGCTGTTGAGAAAAAAATCAATTCAAATTGTATTCAAAACCATTTGGATTTAGTAACTTTAGGAACAGTAGCTGATATAGTGCCCTTAAAAAATGATAATCGTATTATAGTTAAACATGGACTTGAGAAAATTAAAAAGACGGATAAATTAGGGTTGGAAAAATTAATTTCTAGATTAAAATTGGATAAAAAAGAAATTAATCCCGGTAGAATTGGTTATATAGTTGCACCTCCGATTAATGCAATTGGTAGGATGGAAAATCCTTCTGAAGGAGTGCAATTATTAACTACCAAATCAGAAAAAGACGCAGATGATATCAGTCGAAAACTAATCAAAATTAATAAAGTTCGCCAAAACAAAGAAGAAGAGATATATAAAGATGCTTTGAATATGATTAATCAAAAAGACATTAAGGCACAAAAGCCTATTATTTTAGCTTCTGATCAATGGCATAGAGGTGTAATAGGAATAGTAGCATCAAGGTTAGTTGAAAAATACTATCTTCCTGTAATATTGATAGCTTTGGATAAAGACGGTCAAGGTCATGGTTCCTCCAGAAGTATCAGCAGTTTAGATATTACTGATGGTTTAGAATTTGCCAATGAATTGCTTGAAAGTTATGGAGGACATTCAATGGCGGCCGGATTAAGTATTAATGAAAAGAATCTTGATAAATTTAGAGAAAGATTTAAAATATTTTTGCATAATGAATTAAAGCCTAAAGATTTTATACCCGGGTTAAAAGTTGATTCTATTATTGGTGTTTCTGAAATTAATTCGTCATTTTATAAGAAATTAGAATTGCTAAAACCTTTCGGTCTTGGAAATCCTCGTCCTAAGTTTTTATTAAGTAATATCCAATTACAAAATCATTATACAGTAGGAAATGATGACAAGCATTTAAAAATAGAATTAAGCAATGGTATTAATGGAATAGGCTTTAACATGGGCGATTTGAATTCAAAAATAAAGAATAAAAAGTTAGATTTGGCTGCAAAAGTATACTTAAATAATTGGAGAGGACGTAATGAAGTTGAAATTAGGGTAGAAGACATAAATATACGAACAGACCATTCATATTATCCTATAACTTTTATTAAAAATAATTTTAAAATCTATGATAAAAGAAAAATAGATAATAAAGAGAAATATATTAAAGGATTAAATAATTATCAAGAGGAAATTGCAGTGTATGTAAATGGTGAAAATAAAATAAAGGAGCTTAAAAATTTCTTGGTTGATAATAATATAAAAGTTATTATAAATGATTTTGAAAAGTATGATGATAGAGATGAATCGGTTTTGTTGTTTAATAAATTAAAGGGCCAAAATGTAAATAAGAACCCTCATCTTGTTTTATATTCTGTACCATTTTCAATAGATGATTTTCATTCTTTTGTCAATTACTTTGGAAAAGGAAATTTCCCTATTCATTTTATATTTAATAATAAGGATTTAACACTTAATGAAAAATTAATTAAACTGAAACTTCCAAATGAAACCCAAATAGAACAAATTTACAAACATTTCAAATCTTTAGAACAAAAAAATAACAAAGATAAAAATGAAATTTTAGATGAAATATTTAAAAACTCAGATGCAAATAAAAACTTATTTAATAATGTAATGAAAATATTAAGTGAACTTGAAATTGTTATAGAAAGAGATGACGAGATAAATGTAGTCAAGAAAGACTTTTCAGAATTGGACTTATCAAAGTCAGTATATTATAATAATATTATTAAGGTTATGAAAGAGTATCAAAAATTTAAAAATCTTTTAAAAGATGATAATTTGTTTAAATTAATCAATAATCTTATGAAACTAGAGGAGGAAAACAATGAATTTTAATGACTACATTAGAAACATACCCGATTTTCCTAAGGAAGGTATCATGTTTAAAGACATTACACCACTACTAAAGGATAAGAAAGCTTTCAAAGCTGCAATAGATGAGATGGCAGATGAATATAAGGATATGGAAATTGATTATGTAGTTGGTATAGAAGCACGAGGGTTTATTATAGGTACACCAATGGCTTATACTTTAGATAAGGGATTTATACCTGTTAGAAAGCCTGGCAAATTACCTTATGATAAATTAACTGCTAGTTATGATTTAGAATACGGGAGCAACGAATTGGAAATACATAAAGATGCTATAAATGAAGGTGATAAAATATTATTAGTCGATGATTTATTAGCTACTGGTGGAACTACTAAGGCTTCAGTTGACCTGATTGAAGAATTAGGTGGAGATATAGTTGGTATTGCCTTTTTATTAGAATTAGTTGATCTTAATGGAAGAGAAAAAATCGAAGAATATGATATTTTCACGCTTTTAAGAGATTAAAACTAAGTTGAAATTTATGAAATGAAGGGATATATATGGAAATAGAGGATTTATTAAAAAAGATAAGATCAAATATGGAAGATCCAGATTTAGATATTGTTAAAAAGGCCTATAAGTTGGCTGAAGAAGCCCATGAAGGCCAATATCGAGTTTCAGGGGAGCCGTATGTCGAACACCCTATTAATGTTGGTTATATTTTAGCTGATTTAGGACTTGATATTATCTCTATTTCTGCTGCTTTATTACATGATGTTATTGAGGATACTAAATTTACCAGAGATGATATAGAAGAGATGTTTGGAAATGAAGTTGCTTTACTTGTTGATGGAGTTACTAAATTGACAAAATTGAACTTCAAATCCAAAGAAGAACATCAAGCTGAGAGCTTAAGAAAAATGTTTTTAGCGATGGCTAAGGATATAAGAGTTGTATTAATTAAGTTAGCTGATAGGCTTCATAATATGAGGACTCTTGAATATCTTAGTAGAAAAAAACAGAAATTTAAATCAGAAGAAACCATAGAGATTTATGCTCCTTTAGCTCACCGACTAGGTATGTCAAGGATGAAAACTGAATTAGAAGATTTAAGTTTCTACTTTTTAAAACCTGATGTATATAATGAACTTGAGAAAAAACTAAAACAAAATAGATCTTCAAGAAACAAAAATATACAAAAAGCAATTGATACTATTCGTGATAAGGTTGAAGATCAAGATCTTAATGCAGAAATCTATGGAAGATCTAAACACTTGTACAGCATATATCAAAAAATGCAGAGAAAAGAAGTAGATTTTAGTGAAATATATGATCTAACAGCTGTGAGGATTTTAGTTGAAAATGTGAGAGAATGCTATCAAGTTTTAGGTCTTGTTCATGAAATATGGAAACCAATGCCAGGTAGATTTAAGGACTATATAGCAATGCCTAAATCTAATATGTACCAATCATTACACACTACAGTAATTGGACCTGGGGGGGATCCTCTTGAGGTACAGATAAGAACCCATGATATGCACAAAACTGCTGAATATGGTATTGCGGCACACTGGAGATATAAAGAAGGAAAAACCGAGAAAGATGATTATGAACAAAAACTTTCTTGGTTAAGACAATTACTTGAATGGCAAAAAGATTTACAGGAGCCTCAGGAGTTCATGAAGGCTCTGAAAATCGATTTATTTGAAGATGAAGTATTTGTATTCACTCCTAAAGGTGATGTTATGTCATTACCTCGAGGTGGAACACCTATAGATTTTGCTTACCATATTCATACCGAAGTTGGTCATAATTGTGTAGGAGCCAAAGTTAATGGGAAAATTGTTCCTCTAGAATATGAATTAGAAAACGGCGATATTGTTAATATTATTACTTCAAAGAAAAGTACTGGTCCAAGTAAAGACTGGCTTAATTTTGTTCAAACTTCAACAGCAAGAAGTAAAATTAAAAGATGGTTTAAAAAGCAACAACGTGATGAAATTATTCAAAGAGGTAAAGAATTATTAAAAAGAGAGTTTGATAGACAGAATATTGAGTTATCAGGAAAAGAAAGAGAGAAAGAATTAGATAGAATAGCAAAAGAAATTGGTGAGAATAATAGAGATAATTTATTAGAATCAATTGGATATAATAATACTTCTGTTAAACAAGTTATAAATAAATTAGATATCGAGAAAGAAGAAGAGGTTACTTTAGAAGATTTAAAAACAAAACCATCATCTAAAAGTTCTGATAAAGGTGTTAAGGTTAAAGGTGTTGATAATTTAAAGGTACGAACTGCTAAGTGCTGTAATCCAGTCCCAGGTGATAATATTGTTGGATATATTACCCGAGGACGAGGTGTATCTATTCACCGTAAAGGCTGTCCTAATTTACAATCCCTTATTGATAATGATGAGGAAAGAATAATTGAAGTTAATTGGGACCAAAAAAGATCAGAATCTTATGTAGTTGAACTTAATATCGAAGCTGTAGATAAAAGTGCGTTGTTAAATGATATTACCCGTTTAATTAAGAATGAACAAATTAAACTTCTTTCTGTAAACGCTAGAGCTGATAAATATGGGAAGGCATATATTGATCTATCGCTTGAACTTAGTAGTATAGAACATATGAAGGATATCATGAATAAAATCAAAGATATTTCTGGTGTTTTATCAGTACAAAGAGCTAATCCTACTTAAAAAGGAGTGTCTAATTTGAGAGCTGTAGTTCAAAGAGTAAAAAATGCTAAAGTCGAAGTAGATGATAATGAAATAGGAGCAATTGATTCTGGCTTATTAGTTTTTCTAGGTATCGGAGATGAAGATAAGATGGATGATATTGACTATTTAATTGATAAAATAGTAAATTTAAGAATATTTGAAGATGAAAATGGAAAAATGAATCTTTCTGCTGTGGACCTGGGTAAAGATATTATGGTTGTCTCACAATTTACTTTATATGGTGATTGTCGTCAAGGTAAAAGACCGAATTTTTTAAATGCTGCTCCTCCAGATAAAGCAGAACGTTTATATGATGTCTTTATCGATAAAATCAATAAATATGATTTAAAAATTGAAACTGGAGAGTTTAAAGCAATGATGGATGTAGATTTAGTAAACGATGGCCCAGTAACTTTATTAATTGACAGCAAAAAAGCGTTTTAAGGAGGATTTAATATGATTATTTCTGAAACAGTTGGTGTCAACTTTACCAACTGTTATTTAATTGGCAAAAAAAATTCTAATGCAATAGTAATAGACCCTGGTGATGAAATCGATAAAATAATGGAGATGGTTAACGAGCATAATGTTAAAGTTGGAAAAATAGTAAATACTCACGGTCATTTTGATCATATTTCAGCTAATCAAGAATTAAAAGAAAAAACTGATGCTGAAATTTATATACACGAAAAAGATAGTGAGGCTTTAACAGATCCGAGCAAAAATTTATCAACTCATCTTGGTCAGCAAAATATTGTTAAATTAAATAAAGCTGATAATATAGTTAATGAAGGAGATATTATTGAAGTAGAAGACTATAAATTTGAGATTTTTCATACTCCAGGTCACAGTCCCGGCAGTATTTGTCTTTATGATGCAAATAAAAAGATATTAATTAGTGGGGATACGATATTTAGTATGGGAGTAGGTAGAACAGATTTTCCAAACTGTTCTCAAAAAGAATTAATCAATTCTATTGAAAATAAAATATTAACTTTACCCGAAGATGTAAAGGTATATCCAGGTCATGGTCAAACAACAAGAGTTGGAGAATTCAAAGTAAAAGTATGGGAAAGGCTATAAATTAAAAGACTTAAAGAGCTTTTAATGTTGACTTTTTAAAATCAATAAGTTAAAATTAAAAAGGATATCATTATATTGTTTTATTATTTTTATACATCTTAAGGAGTGACTTATAAATGTTTGATAATTTAAGAAATAATAGTAAAATTATTGTTTATATTGTTGTAGCTGCTTTCATAGTTACAGGTGGGTTGATGGGTTTTGGATCATATATGAGTCAAAATACACCTAGTGGTAATACAAATTCTTCTCAATATATAGCTACAGTCAATGATAAAGGTATTACACCACAACAATTTTTATCTGTATTAAGAAATTCTGCCTCACAAACGAATAATTTAACTCAGGCAGAAGTAATTCCATTCAGATTAAATGTCCTTAATTCGATGATAGAAAGGGAAATATTATTATCGGAAGCAGAAAAAATGGGGGTAAGTGTTGAAGTAGATGATAAAGTAGTGGAAAACAGAATTGATGAAATACTTAATCAAAACAATTTAACTGAAGATGAGTTAATAGAGAATCTCGAAAGTCAAGATTATACTTATGAGCAGTTTAAAAGTGATATTAGAAAAAACATTGTTGAATCCGAAAGAATAAATAGAGTAAAGGAATCAACATATAGTAATATAGAAGTTACAGAAGAAGAAATTCAAAATACGTATGAACAAAGATATCAAGATAGTGAAGATAAACCTGCATTAGAAGATGTTCGTTCAGATATAAAAGAATCAATATTAACCCAAAAACAAAATAAAACATACAACAATTGGTTAGAAAATAAAAAGGCAGAAGCTAATGTAACAATTAATGATCCTGTATTGTTTGCTTATAATGCTTTAGATAAAGAGAATTATGAAGTTGCAATAGATAGTTTTAATAATTTGGTTGAAAACGATAATGCTTCAGCTAGTATATATATATATTTAGCAGAATCATATGCTGGTGCAGAAAAATACGATAACGCATTAGAAACTTATAATACTGCAATAGAAGAATATCCAGAAAACTGGGAACTTAGATTGAATTTTGGTGATTATTTAGCTCAAAGAAAAGAAAATGAAAAAGCTATCGAAGAATATAATAAAGCTTCTGAGATAGCAGGTAACAATTATTATGCACATTACCAATTATTTATGGCTTTTAATAATATTGGTGCTAGTGATGAAGCTGAAAGAGAAATGCAAAAAATCTCTGAAATTCAAAAACAAAGAGAGCAACAACAGCAATCTGGAGATCAAAGTCAAGAAGCTTCTTCTATTGAAGAAGAAATTGAGCAAAGTAATCCAAATAATAATTAATAATCGAATAATACATTATAAAAATTAAGGGTGAAAAATTATGATAAACGCACCACGTGGTACAAATGATATATTACCACCAGAATCAGCTAAATGGAATTATATAGAATCTAAAGCCAAATATATATTTGATTTATATAATTATGATGAAATTAGAACACCAATTTTTGAATATACCGAATTATTTCAAAGAGGAATAGGTGAAGCAACTGATATTGTAGAAAAGGAAATGTATACATTTGAAGATAAATCCGGTCGTAGTTTAACTTTAAGACCTGAAGGGACTGCTTCAGTAGTAAGGTCTTTTCTTGAAAACAAGATTTATGGTAAAGCACAACCTACAAAATATTTTTATATAGGACCAATGTTCAGATATGAGAGACCCCAGGCCGGTAGATATAGACAATTTTATCAATTAGGTGTAGAAGTATTTGGTACTCAAGATCCAATGGTTGATGCTGAAGTAATTGCTTTGGGTATGGCATATATGGATATATTGGGCTTAAAAGATTTACAGTTATATATCAATTCAATTGGGTGTCCAGATTGTAGACCTCAATATTTAGAAACTTTAACAGAATACCTTAATAATAATAAGGATGATTTATGTGATGATTGCAAAAATAGAATTGATAAAAACCCATTAAGAGTTTTAGACTGTAAAAATGATAGTTGCCAATGTGTAATAAAAAATGCACCAAAGATCATTGATCACTTATGTGAAGAATGTGAAGTACATTTTAATAGCTTACAGAAAAATTTAAAAAATATAAATATAGACTATGAATTAGATCCTACTTTAGTTAGGGGATTAGATTATTATACTAAAACTGCATTTGAAGTTAAATATGAAGGTCTTGGGGCACAAGATACAATTTTTGGTGGCGGTAGATATGATAAGTTAGCAGACGAAATTGGTAGTAAAGATATACCTGGTATTGGTTTTGCACTTGGTATTGAAAGGCTTTTACTTACTCTAGATAAACAGGACATAGATATTCCTATAGATAAAAGTATAGATATTTATCTAACTACAATTGGCCTAAAAGCAAAGAATGCTTCTTTTGAACTACTAGAAAAGTTTAGAAAAAAGGGCATAAAAGCTGAAATTGACTATCAAGATAGAAGTGTCGGTGGCCAGATGAAATCTGCTGATAGAATGAATGCTACTTATACCGTTATAATTGGGGAAAATGAATTAGAGAGTGGAAAGGCGACCGTAAGAAATATGAAAAATGGAGAAGAACAAGAAATCAAATTACAAAGCATAGTAGAGAGAATTGAGAAGATGATTTAAAGGAGGCATTATTTGTGTTAGGAAATTTAGAAGGTTTTAACCGAACTCATAATTGTGGTGAATTAAGTATTGAAAATGAGAAAGTTAATGTAACGATTATGGGATGGGTACAAAAAAGAAGAGACCATGGCGGTGTAATTTTTATTGATGTAAGAGATAGGTCAGGATTTGTACAGGTTGTATTTAATCCCGATCTTAATCAAAAAGCATTTAAGAAGGCTGAAGAATTAAGATCAGAATTTGTAGTTGCTATAAAAGGATCTATTCGAAAAAGGCCACAAGGAAATATAAATGAGGAACTTCCAACCGGTCGAATTGAAATAGAAGGTCACGAATTAAAAATATTAGATAAAGCAGATACCACTCCATTTTTAATAAATGATGATGTAAATCCAGGTGAAGATTTAAGATTAAAGTACAGATACTTAGACTTAAGAAGACCTATGATGCGTGATATGATGGAATTAAGGCATAATGCTGTAAAGGCAACAAGAGATTTTCTAGATAAAAAAGATTTTTGGGAAATAGAGACACCACTTTTAACTAAAAGTACTCCAGAAGGGGCAAGAGATTATTTAGTGCCCAGTAGAATAAATCCGGGCCAATTTTATGCTTTACCACAGTCTCCCCAGTTGTTTAAACAGTTATTAATGATTTCAGGAATGGAAAGATATTTTCAAATTGCCAAATGTTTTCGTGATGAAGATTTAAGATCAAATAGACAACCTGAATTTACTCAAATAGATATTGAAATGTCTTTTATTACAAGAGAAGACATATTTGAATTAACTGAAAATCTTTTAAGAAGAATTTTTGCACTAAATGATATACAAGTTCCTAAAGAAGTTCCAGTAATGACATATCAGGAAGCTATTAAACAATATGGTTTAGATAAACCCGATTTGAGATTTGATATGAGACTAAAAAATATCTCGGATGTAGTAAAAGAGAGTGAATTTAATATATTTAGTGGCACAGTTAAAAAAGGTGGACAGGTTAAAGGAATAAAAGTTAATAATGGTTCTGATTTTTCAAGAAGTCAGATTGATGAACTTGAAGACTTTGTGAAACTTTATGGTGCCAAAGGTTTAGCTTGGATTAAAATTGAAGAGGGAGAAATTAATTCTCCTATTGCTAAATTTTTATCTGATAAAGAACTTGATCAGATTATTGAAAGAATGGAAGCACAATCTGGTGATTTGTTGTTATTTGTAGCTGACAAATCTAAAGTAGTAGCTAATTCTTTAGGTAATTTAAGAGTTAAGCTAGGTAATGAATTAGATTTAATTGATGAAGATGATTATAAATTTACGTGGATAGTTGATTTTCCAATGTTTGAATATAATGTTGAAGAGGAAAGATATGTTGCAAAACACCATCCTTTTACTTCACCATTACCGGAAGATATAGATAAGTTAGATAATGATTTAGAAAACTTAAAAGCTAATTCATATGATATTGTATTAAATGGAGAGGAATTAGGTGGTGGAAGTATAAGAATCAACAATAAGAAATTACAACATAAAGTATTTGATGCAATGAATTTTACTGAAGATGAAATAAAAAATAAATTTGGATTCTTAATGGATGCTTTTGAATATGGTACTCCTCCTCACGGAGGAATAGCTTTGGGACTTGATAGGATTATTATGATTTTAGGGAATACTGATTCGATACGTAATGTAATTGCTTTCCCAAAAACTCAAAAGGCAACTTCTCCTTTAACAGATGCGCCTTCAAGTGTTGAAGAAAAACAACTAGAAGAACTTCATATAAATTTAGTAAATTTAGATTGAAATAACAAAAACTTTGTGTTAGTATATAGTTAAAGGCAGAGTCTGCTTTGTTTGCCAGGATTATAAGAAATTTTGACCAACTTTTATGAAAGGGAGCCTGGTCTCTGTTTGCAGCGTAGAAGCCTCTTTAAGAGGACCTATAAACCAGACAGGAGGGCACCCACTTGGCGGTAGAGGATCAAAATTACGTGATACCAGCGGCATAGTGGACCAATCTTTTTAATTCCCCTGATGGGGAATTTTTTTATTTAAAATATATATTTATTATTGTATAATATTTTAAAGAGGTGAGGATTTTGATGTTGAAAGAAAAATTAAGGAAAAAATATAGGAATAAAAGGCAGAGTTTATCTTCTACTATAATAAGTAGAAATAGTTCAATTATAACTAATAAATTAGATTCTTATATTCTAAAAAATAATTACAAAAATATCATGATATTTGTTTCTTTTAGAAATGAAATATACACTCATGATTTAATAAAAAAATGGTTGATTGAGAGAGATAAAAATATTTTCGTTCCCTATATAGAAAATGACATTGATCAAATGAAAATCAGTCAAATAAAAGATTTTGAAAAAGATTTAGAACGTGGAGTATATAATATTTTAGAACCTACAGAAAAAATTAAAAATAATAATGAAGTGTATGATTTAGATATTATAGTGGTTCCTGGATTAGTGTTTTCTAAAGATGGTTATAGAATCGGTTATGGTGGAGGATATTATGATAAATTTCTAAGTAAAGTTTCAAATGAAGTAAAAAAAGTTGGAATTGTATATTCTGATTTTGTGGTTAATGATTTACCGGTAGATGAGTATGATTTACCTGTTGATTTAATTATGACTGAAAAAGAAACCATTTTTCCTAAGAGGTGATATTTTGCCAAATTTATTTGAAAGTAAAAATAGTAATGAGAATAAAAATAATAATAAGGAACAACCCTTGGCTTATAGAATGCGTCCCAAAAGTTTAGATGAAATATATGGTCAAGAAGATATAATGGGTGAAAATAAAATTTTAAGAAGAGCTATAAAATCAGACCAAATACAATCTTTGATACTCTATGGCCCTCCTGGAACTGGAAAAACAAGCATAGCATCGGTTATTGCTGAAAATACGGATTCGGACTTCAAAATTTTAAATGCTGTTACTTCTGGTGTAAATGATATAAGAGAAATAATTAAAGAGGCAAAGGAAAAAAAAGATTTGTATAATACTCGTACAATTCTTTTCATAGACGAAATTCATAGATTTAATAAAGCACAACAGGATGCATTATTACCTGCAGTAGAAAAAGGTATTGTAATTATGATTGGGGCCACCACGGAAAATCCTTATTTCGAAGTAAATTCACCATTACTATCAAGATCTAGAATATTTCAACTTAAACCATTAAAAAAAGAGAATATTGAAGCAATAATACATGATGCTTTAAATTCTAAAAATGGTCTGAAAGATTATAATGTGGTA
Organism: uncultured Halanaerobiales bacterium; assembly: GCA_913055675.1. Lineage (GTDB taxonomy): Bacteria > Bacillota > Halanaerobiia > Halanaerobiales > M55B127 > M55B127. The sequence goes on along the minus strand of CAJXKY010000043.1, from coordinate 3,215 downwards.
ATTGATTCAGACACAATTGATTACATAGCTGACATTGCAAATGGTGATGCAAGAGTAGCTTTAAATACTTTAGAGGCTTCAGTTTTAACTACTCCTGTCGATAAGGAAGGACAAATCATCATAGATCAAGATATAATTAGGAATTCCTTACAGAAAAAATCTTTAAATTATGATAAAAAAGGAGATAATCACTACGATAATATTTCTGCATTAATAAAAAGTATGAGAGGATCAGATCCTGATGCGGCTCTTTTCTGGTTAGCTAAAATGATCGAAGCAGGGGAAGACCCCAAATTTATAGCTAGAAGAATAGTTATACATGCTGCCGAAGATGTAGGTTTAGCTGATCCTAGAGCATTATTGATTGCTAACGCTGCCTTTGATGCTGTAAATACTGTGGGATTACCAGAAGCTAGGATACCCTTAGCTGAAGCCGTGATTTACATTGCTAGTGCTCCTAAGAGTAATAGTGTAGTAAAAGCTATTGATAAAGCTCTAAAGTATGTTAGAAGTAATCCTACTGGTACTGTACCTGTTCATTTAAGGTCTTCTAATTACAAAGGGGCTCAAAATTTAGGTAGGGGAGTTTCATATAAGTATCCTCATGACTATAAGAATAATTATGTAGAACAAAATTATTTTCCTGAAGAAATAGAAGAACAAAGTTTTCTAAATTGGAGCAATTCGGGAGAAGAAGAAAAATATAAAGAATTTTTAGAGCAACTTAAAAATAATGATAATTAGTAAGTAAAGGTGATAAAAATGCAATCTAAAATAAAAATCCCAAATTCTTCTATAGAAGTAAAAAACAAAGTCAAAGATAGTATATTTTGGGGGAATATTAAAAATGTAAAAAGTAAGGAAGAAGCAGAGGACTTTATAGAAAAGATAAAAGAAAAATACTATGATGCTAGTCATAATGTTAGTGCATATGTAATAACAAATGGGGAAGAAAATATAGAATATTACGATGATGATGGCGAACCTTCCAAATCATCTGGACCTCCAATTTTAAAATCTATCAAAGGTGCAGATTTAATTGATACAGTAGTTGTAGTAAATAGATATTTTGGAGGGACAGAATTAGGTATTGGTGGTTTGATAAGAGCATATGGAGGTACAGCAAAAAAAGTTATAAAAAAAGTTGGTATTAAAGAATTAAAATTATATTATTATGTTACAGCATTTGGGAACTATGATACAGTTGGTACTATATTGGGACAAGTGGAAGCATTTAATGGGAAAATAAAAAATACAAAATATAGTAATGATGGTATAAAAGTATTTTTTTATTTAAAGCCTGAAGTATTTAAAAAATTAAAAAGTGATTTGGTCGAAAAAACCGGAAACAATGTAGAAATGGAAATAAATAAGAAATTATATTTGTGAAATTTATCTCTAATTGATATAATACGAAGTAAGTGTTAAAATATATTAAAAGGTGATAAATTTACTCATCTATGGAGGTTATATAAAATGAAAGTATCAACTAGAGGTAGATATGGATTAAGAGCAATGATAGAATTAGCTAAAGATGGAAATTCTGGTGCTACTCCCCTAAGAATTATTGCAGAGCGACAAGACATTTCGGAACAATACTTAGAGCAATTATTTGTTAACTTGAGAAATGCGGGTTTAGTAAAGAGTGTAAGAGGAGCAAATGGAGGATATTTATTAAAAGAATCTGCTGAAGAAATTACTGTTAGGAAAATTCTTATAGCATTAGAAGGACCAATTAATATTGTTGACTGTGTAGCAGATGAGTCTCTTTGTGATTTTAGTAATAAATGTGCTACTCATGAATTGTGGATTGAATTAAGAGAGCAAATTGAAGATTTATTGGGTAATATAACATTGGAAGATTTAAGACAAAGATCTATTAAGTTACAAAAAGATAAATAATTTAAGGAGTTTAAAAAATGGAAAAAGTTATTGTTGCAATGAGTGGTGGTGTTGATAGTTCGGTAGCCGCTACTTATTTAAAGGATCAAGGGTATGAAGTGATTGGTTTAACCTTTATAATGTTTTCGGAAAATGGAAAAATGAATGAAAAGGATAAAAAAGCTATTGAAGATGCAGAAAAAGTAGCAAAACAAATAGGTATTAAACATTACACAGAAAATATTACTGAAGAATTTCAAAATGAAATAATTAATGATTTTATAAATCAATACAAATTTGCTCGCACTCCAAATCCTTGTGTGATTTGTAATAGAAAGATAAAATTTAATTATCTATTAAAGAAAACGAAAGAATTGGATGCAAAGTATATGGCTACAGGTCATTATGCTAGAATAGAACGTAATAATAGAGTTTTATTGAAAAAAGCTTTAGATCAAAATAAGGATCAATCTTACATGCTTTATAGAATGTCTCAGGAGCAATTAGAATATACACTTTTTCCAATGGGAAAATTCAAAAAAGCTAAAATCAGGGAAATGGCAAAAAAATATAAATTAGATATTCATAATAAACCTGATAGCCAAGATATTTGTTTTATTAAAGATGGCGATTATATTGAATTTTTAGAAAACCAAAGAGAAGATATTGGGAAACCAGGTCCTATTATTGACATTGACGGTAATAAATTGGGAGAACACCAAGGTCTCCATAAATATACCATTGGGCAAAGAAGAGGGTTGGGGATCTCCAAATCTTATCCATTATATGTAGTTGATTTAGACAGTGAAAATAATACAGTAATTGTTGGTAAAAATGAAAATGTATTTAACAACTCATTTTATATAGAAAATTCAAATTGGGTATATTATAATGACCTTGACAAACCAATTGTTGTAAATTGTAAAATACGATATAATTCTCCCGAAAAATTAGCTACAGTTTATCCAGAAAAAAATGATTTACTTAAAATAGTATTTAAAGACAAACAAAGAGCTATAACTCCCGGTCAATCATCAGTTTTTTATAAAGATGATTATGTTTTAGGGGGCGGCATTATTAAATAGAAAAATATTATTAAAAAATAGGAATAATCTCTTGACATCAGGCATTAAACCTGATAATATATATAATGTCGCTGATGAGGAAACGGGGCAAAAAGCATATAAATTTAAATATATATTCCCGTAAATATTTTGACTAATATTTGTTTCAGTGATACACTATTAATGTTACACTATAAAGTTTTAGAACCTTGAAAAGTGAACAGCAGACCCTGACAGTTCTTATTAAGTTTCAAGTTATTACGTTTAAGA
>CAJXKY010000042.1 GCA_913055675.1 uncultured Halanaerobiales bacterium | reverse complement strand
GTGTTGGCTGCTATAACTGTGAATTAAGTTGTCCAGACTTCGTATTAGAGGTGGTGGAAGAAGATGACGAATAAACCAAAATTATTACAGGGTGATGAAGCAGTAGTAGAAGGAGCCATAGCTGCAGGAGCTAGGTTTTTTGCTGGCTATCCGATTACTCCAGCTTCCGAGATTGCTGAGGGCCTGGCGGAAAAATTACCAGCCCATGGTGGTAAATTTATTCAAATGGAAGATGAGTTAGCAAGTATGGCGTGTGTAATTGGTGCTTCCTTAAGTGGACTTAAATCTATAACTGCAACAAGTGGTCCTGGTTTTTCATTGAAACAAGAAAACTTAGGATTGGGGATGATGATTGAAGCCCCTTGTGTAGTTGTTAATGTTCAAAGAGTTGGACCTTCTACTGGTTTACCTACTTCTCCTTCTCAAGGTGATGTAATGCAGGCTAAATGGGGAACACACGGAGACCATCCCGTAATTGCACTTGCCCCTTCTTCAGTTAAAGAAACTTTTGAATTAACTGTTAAAGCCTTTAATTTTGCAGAAAGGTTTCGAACCCCTGTTATCCTATTATTAGATGAGATTGTTGGACATATGAGAGAAAAGGTTGTTTTACCTGAAGAGGAAGAGATAGAAATTTGGGATCGCAAAAAACCTAAAAAGGGACCAGAAGACTTCAATCCGTATGAAGAGACTGAAGATCACATCCCACCGATGCCCGACTATGGAACCGGTTATAGATATCATACGACCGGTCTTTTTCATGATAAAACAGGGTTTCCACGGGGAACTAATGAAGATGCTAAGAAACTAATGGATCGCTTAATGGCTAAAATAGAAGAAAACATGGATATAATAAGCATGTATGAAGAAGATATCAGAGAAGATGATGATGTCATTGTCCTTGCTTATGGATCAACTATGCGTTCAGCGATTAACGCAGTAAGTAAGGCAAGGGAAAATGGTATTAATGCAGGTTGGATAAAATTGCAAACTCTCTGGCCGTTCCCTGAAGAATATATTAAAGAAATAAGTAAAAATGCAAAAACAATTATTGTGCCAGAACTAAATAGAGGTCAATTAATAAAAGAAGTCAAAGAACATGTTTTTGGTAATGCAGATGTCTATGGCATTAATAAATATGACGGTACATTAATTAAACCAGATGAAATCCTTAATAAGATTAAGGAGGTCAAATAGATGAATTATGATATAGATAAATATCTAAGACAAGACAAATTACCTCATATTTGGTGTCCTGGCTGCGGCCATGGTACTATCATGGGTAATTTAGTTAGGGCGATTGATAAGGCTGAATTAGACCCCGATAAAACCGTTGTAGTGTCCGGGATTGGCTGTTCTGGCCGTGCTACAGGTTATATGAACTTTGATACCCTTCATACTACACATGGAAGGGCAATTCCCTTTGCAACCGGAATAAAGCTTGCAAACCCGGAATTAAATGTTATTGTTATTACGGGAGATGGTGATGGTGCTGCAATTGGCGGGAACCATTTAATACATGGTGCCCGGAGAAATATAGATTTAACTGTAATTCTAATGAATAATCATATCTATGGGATGACTAGTGGCCAGTTTTCACCAATGACACCAACTGGTGCTAATGCTACTACAACTCCTTATGGAAATATCGATCAAAACTTTGATTTATCTGCTTTGACAAAAGCTTCAGGAGCCTCATTTATTGCTCGCGGTACAGCTTTTAATACTCGACAATTGATTAAAATTTTCGAAGATGGATTACTCCATAAAGGATTTTCCTTTATAGAGGCAATCAGTCAATGTCCTGTTAATTATGGACGTCGGAATAATATAGATACAGCTGTTGAAATGTTGAAGTGGCAAAAAGAAGCTTCTGTTAATATTAAAAAATGGGATAAATTATCAGAAGAAGAGAAAAAAGATAAGTTTCCGACCGGTATAATATATCAAGAAAACAAACGGGAATACACAGAAATGTATCAAGAAATTATAGATTCTGTTCAGGAGGAGGCCTAACCATGGATAGATTTGAAATTAGATTAAGTGGGGCCGGCGGCCAGGGTATGATATTGGCAGGCATTATAATAGCTGAAGCAGCTTTGTATGAAGAAGGACTAAATGTTACCCAGACCCAATCATATGGTCCCGAATCAAGAGGTGGAGCTAGCCGGGCTGAGGTAGTGTTAAGTAATGAAATAATTGATTTTCCAAAGGTTATTAAACCCGATATTTTAGTTTCTTTAACTCAAGAAGCTTATGATAAATACAATGAAGATGTTAAAAATGAAGGCATAATAATCGTAGATGATAGCATTGAAACAGATGAAAAAGAAGTGAAAACCTATAAATTGCCTATCTTTGAAAAAGCAATTAATGAAGTAGAGATGAAGCTTACTGCAAATATTATGGTTTTAGGGATTTTAGATAAATTACTAACCCAAATTAAAACTTCGTCTTTAAGAAAAGCCATTAAAAAAAGAGTACCAGAAAATACGACTGCAGTAAATATGGAAGCCTTTTCTGTAGGACAAAAACTGGCCGAAGGGGGTAATATCGGTGAGTAAAAAAGATCTCAAAAAAAGTCAAGAAGAGTGGAATAAAAAGAAATATAAAAAGACTGTAGATAGATTTGGAGAAAGAAAAAAAGAATTTAAATCTGATTCAGATAGACCTATCAAACCATTATATACACCTTTAGATATAGAGGATATTGATTATGAGGATAAAATTAACTATCCAGGACTGTTTCCCTTCACAAGAGGGGTTTATCCTACAATGTATCGCAGTAAATTATGGACAATGAGACAATATGCCGGTTTTGGAAATGCTCGAGAAACAAATGAAAGATTTAGGTATTTATTGGAACAGGGGCAAACCGGTTTAAGTGTTGCTTTTGATTTACCAACCCAGATTGGTTATGATTCTGATCACCCACTTGCCCGTGGAGAGGTTGGAAAGGTAGGAGTTGCAATTGATACACTTGCCGATATGGAAGTGCTTTTTGATCAGATACCTTTAGATGAGGTTAGTACCTCAATGACAATTAATGCCCCAGCTTCAGTTTTATTAGCTATGTATATGGTAGTAGCTGAAAAGCAGGGGGTAAGTTCAGAAGAATTAGCAGGAACAATTCAAAATGACATCTTAAAAGAATATATTGCTCGAGGGACATATATTTTCCCACCCGAGCCATCACTTAGAATTATTACTGATATTTTTGATTACTGTTCAAAAGAGATGCCTAAGTTTAATACGATTAGTATTAGTGGTTATCATATAAGAGAAGCAGGTTCAAATGCTGTACAGGAACTTGCCTTTACAATAGCAGATGGGATTGAATATGTTCAGGCAGCAGTAGATATTGGAATGGATGTAGATCAATTTGCTCCTCGTTTATCATTTTTCTTTAATGCTCAGATGGACTTTTTTGAGGAGATTGCTAAGTTTAGAGCGGCACGTAGATTATGGGCAGAGATAATGGAAGATAGATTTGGAGCTGAAAAGGATAAATCTAAAATGTTAAGATTCCATACTCAAACTGCCGGTTCAGCTTTAACAGCCCAACAACCGATGAATAATATTATGAGAGTAACCTTACAGGCTTTATCAGCTGTATTAGGTGGTACTCAATCATTACACACAAATTCATATGATGAAGCCTTGGGACTTCCTACCGAGGAATCTGTAAAAATTGCTCTTAGAACACAACAAGTGTTAGCTCATGAAAGTGGAGCAGCAGATACTATAGATCCAATGGCGGGCTCATATTATGTAGAGTCATTAACAGATCGGTTTGTAAAAGAAGCAAAAGAATATATTGATAAAATTGATGATCTGGGTGGGATGGCTAAAGCTATTGAATCTGGTTATGTGCAGAGAGAAATTCAAGAGAGTGCATATCAGGTTCAGAAAAAAATAGAAAATAACGATAAAGTTGTAGTTGGAGTTAATAAATTTACGGAAGAAGAAGAGAAAAAAGCAGATAACCTATTAAAAGTTGATCCTGAAGTTGAGAATGAACAGATCAAAGGATTAAAAAATATAAAAGAAAAAAGAAATGAAAAAGAAGTTAATGATGCTTTAGAGAAAGTTAGAAAAGCAGCAAAAAATGAAGAAAATTTAATGTATCCAATTATTGAGGCGGTCAAAGCCTATGCTTCAATTGGAGAAATAAGTAATGTCTTAAGAGATGAATTTGGCGAATATGAAGCACAATATATTTAAGAGGGGAGGCCTGTTATAGTGGATAAAAAAATTAAAGTACTTATAGCCAAACCGGGACTAGATGGACATGATAGAGGTGCAAAAGTAATAGCCCGGGGACTAAAAGAAGCAGGAATGGAAGTTGTTTATACCGGTTTAAGACAGACTCCAGAACAGATTGTAAGAAGTGCTGTTCAGGAAGATGTTGATGTGATTGGTTTAAGTATTCTTTCTGGAGCTCATACCCACCTGTTTCCTGAAATCATGAAACGACTTGAGGAATCAGACCGAGAGGATATAAAAGTTATTGCTGGTGGTATTATTCCAGAAGGTGACCATAAAGAATTAAAGGAACTTGGTATTGAAGCTGTTTTTCAACCAGGTACTCCTATTTCAGAAATTGTAGAGTTTATTGAAAAAGAGGTAAAATAATAATGACTAATGATATAGAAAAACTGTATGCAGAAATTCAAAAAGGAAATGAAAATATTATCGCACAGGCTATTTCTATGGTGGAAGATGGTACAAAAAACGGTCTAAAATTGATGAAAAAAATATACAAAAATGTTGAACCTGCATACATGGTTGGAATCTCTGGACCTCCGGGTTCAGGAAAAAGTACTCTTACTCAAAGGATAGTCCAACTCTGGAGGAAACAAAATAAAAAAGTTGGCATTATTGCCATTGATCCGACTAGTCATTTTAGCGGAGGAGCTCTGTTGGGAGATAGAGTTAGAATGAATGAAATTTCAACTGATCCGAATGTTTTTATTAGAAGTATGGCAACTCGAGGCTCTTTGGGTGGATTAAACTCTTCTATTTATGATACAGTATTGATATTTTCACTAGCTGGTTTTGATTATATTATTATTGAAACAGTTGGAGTTGGACAAAATGAGATTGATATTGTAAAGTTGGCAGATACAACTGTATTTGTTACAGTGCCTGAAGCCGGAGATGAAATACAAGCCTATAAGGCCGGATTAATGGAAGTTGGCGATATATTTGTAGTCAATAAATCTGACCGGCCTAATTCCCAGCAAATGGTGCTAACGATAGAACAGTTAGTATCTTTTAAAGATGAAGATAAAGAGTGGAAACCACCTGTTATATCTACTAATGCCTTAAAAAATAAAGGTATTAGTGATATAAAAGATTGGATCACAAAGCATCATGATTATTTACTTGATAATAAGTTGTTAAAAGAAAACCGCAAACAAGTAATTAAGGCACAAATGATTAACTTAATGGAAAAAACCTTAAATGAAAAATACATAAAACCTATATTAGAAGATGAAAAGTTTCCCGAACATATCGAACAAATTTATGATAAAAAGAAAGATCCTTATTCAACAGTAGAAGAATTAATGCCTTTTGATTAAAGGGGGTTATAATAAATGAAAATAGACCATATTGGTATTGCAGTAAAAAGTATAGATGAATCACTAAAATTTTACAAAGATACTCTAGGATTAGAACTTAAAGGTACTGAACAGCTTGATGAGCGAGGATTAAAGGTAGCATTTTTAAAAACAGGTGAAAGTGATATTGAACTTTTGGAATCTATTTCTATGGATAGTAATATTCATAAATTTATAGAAAAAAAAGGAGAAGGTATCCACCATATAGCTCTAGAAGTAGATAATGTAGAAGAGAAAAAAGAGAGTATGGAAAAAAAGGATGCAAAATTTATTGGAGAAGCTAGTATGGGAGCAGGCGGTAAAAAGATTGTCTTCATACACCCTAAATCAACTAACGGTGTATTGATGGAATTATGTCAGCATTTAGAAGGAGAAAATGAATAAGATACCAAATATATGATTTCCTTAATAGTACTGAGTTTATAGAAGTCATAATTTTTAATTAATTTCGAATTATAATAAAGGGATTAGTTGTTATAAGGGGAATTATATTTTGATGTTTTAAAAATCAATACACTAAAATATTTAATTATATAAAGCCATTGATAGGAAAGGAGGCCAAATAAACTTAACAAATATATTGTTTTGATGGGGTTGCTGCTCATGTGGCTTGTCTAATTTATAAATAAATTTTATGAGTAATATAGATTTTAAATAAAAAAGTTTAATTTAAATGGGAGTGAACATAAATTGTCAAAAGAAGAATATAATCCTTATAGTGAATTTTTATTAACCATAGATGAAGCAGGTCAAAAACTAGGATTGCCAAAAGATGACTATAAAATTTTAGAGAAACCCGAAAGAGAATTAAAGGTTTCTATACCAATTGAAAAAGATGATGGCAGTGTTGAAGTTTATGATGGATATAGAGTTCAACATTGTAATTCAAGAGGACCTTATAAAGGTGGAGTTCGTTACCATCCTGATGTCAATATTGATGAAATAAAAGCATTGGCTGGGTGGATGACTCTGAAATGCTCTTTAGTTGATATACCTTATGGAGGGGCAAAAGGTGGAATTCAATGTGATCCTAGCGAATTATCTCAGACAGAATTAAAAAAGATTACCAGAAGATATACTACAATGATAGAGCCTATTATAGGTATCGATAAAGATATTCCTGCTCCAGATGTGAATACAAATGCACAAATTATGAGTTGGATATATGATACTTATAGTATGATAAAAGGTCATAATATTCCTGGTATAGTAACTGGGAAACCTCGTATTATTGAGGGCTGTTTAGCTCGCGAAGGGGCTACTGGTCGAGGTGTTATGATTACTGTTGAAAATCTTTTTGATAAATTAGAAAAAGAGTTAGAAGGAACAACAATAGCCATTCAAGGTTTTGGAAATGTCGGCCAGGTTGCGGCAGAATTACTACAGGAAAAAGGATGTAAAATAGTTGCAGTTAGTGATGTTTCAGGTGGTTTATATAATGAAGATGGTTTAGATATAGTTAAATTAAGAGAGTTTGTTGGTGCAAATCGAGCTCATCTATCGGAAATGGAAAAAGATAGCGAAACTCAAAATATTACAAATGATGAATTATTGAGACTAGATGTTGATATTTTAATTCCGGCCGCATTAGAAAATCAGATTACAGAACAGGTTGCAAAAGAATTGAAAGCCGATTATGTAGTAGAAGCTGCTAATGGCCCTACAACAAGAGATGCAGACCTAATTTTAGAAGAAAGAAATATTACAGTTATGCCTGATATTTTATCTAATGCTGGAGGAGTTATCGTATCCTATTTTGAATGGGTCCAAAATAAAGAATCTGCAAGATGGGAAGATGAGAAAACAAATCGTAAACTAAGGAATTTATTAACAGAAGCATTTAACCAAGTATGGCAGACTTATGAAGAAAAACAAGTTTCATTTAGAATGTCAGCTTATATGGTAGCTTTAAATAGAATTGTTGAAACTAAAAAGATTAGGGGGATTTTCCCATAAGAAAGGTCGATTTTTTAAAGATAATAAATCTATGTCAAACAGCTTAATATTGTTTTTAACTTATTAATTAGGGGGAAACTTAAAAAATGGCCAACTCAACTATCTATGAAAACGTGTTGAAACAGCTTGATAATGCGGCGACTGTGTTAGATCTTGATCCTCAAATTAAAGAACTATTACAGGAACCGATGAGAACTTTATCTGTTTCTATTCCTGTTAAGATGGATGATGACAGTATTCATGTTTTTAAAGGATTTCGCTGTCAGCACAATGATGTTTTAGGCCCGACAAAAGGTGGGATTAGATTTCATCCCCAGGTTTGTGAAGATGAAGTAAAGGCCTTGGCTGCCTGGATGACATTTAAGTGTTCATTGGTTGGAATACCGTATGGAGGGGCAAAAGGTGGGGTTTTAGTTAATCCCAAAGATCTTTCTCGTAATGAATTGGAACGTTTATCTAGGGGCTTTATACAAGCAATCTCACCTATTATCGGTCCTGATAAAGATATTCCTGCTCCTGATGTTTATACTGATGCACAGGTAATGAGTTGGTTTATGGATGAGTTTTCTAAAATAAAAGGTGTGAATACTCCCGGACTTGTAACCGGTAAACCTGTTGTATTGGGTGGATCTTTTGGTCGTCATTCTGCTACAGCACGGGGAGTTATGTATACAGTTCGAGAAGCTGCAAAGGCAATTGGGCTTGAACTTAATGGTGCAACAGTAGCAGTACAGGGTTATGGTAATGCAGGTAGTTTTTCTGCAAAGTTTTTAAATGAATTGGGTTGTAAGATAGTTGCTGCCAATGATTCAAAAGGCGGTATTTATTGTGAATCAGGCTTTGATCCAGTAAAAGTAGCAAAACATAAAGAAGAAACTGGTAGTGTTAAGGATTATGTAGGTTGTGAAGAAATTTCAAATGAAGATCTCCTTACAATGGATGTTGATATTTTAGTACCTGCTGCCTTAGAAAATCAGATTACAGAAGCTAATGCAGATCATATTAAAGCTAGAATGATAGCTGAAGCTGCTAATGGTCCTACTACTCCAAAAGCAGATGAAATACTATTTAAAAAGAATATAATGATTATTCCAGATATATTAGCTAATGCAGGTGGAGTTACAGTATCATATTTTGAATGGGTTCAAAACCTAGCTAACTATTATTGGTCAAAAGAAGAAGTAGATAGAAAACTAGAAGATATTATGGTAGACGCCTTTGAAAAAGTATATAATACTCATGAAAATCTAGGAGTAAATATGAGAGTAGCAGCCTTTATTGTTGCTATTAGAAGACTAACTGCAGCTATGGAAGCTAGAGGCTGGGTTTATAACGGCGATAAAAAATGTTAAGACTATAATATAAAAAGGGCCTAACTTTGGCCCTTTTTTAATATGATATTATTAATATATAATTTATATCTAGAGAAATATAAGGAGGTTAAATAGTGGGGAAAATAAAGTTAACGGAGACCATATTAAGAGATGGGCACCAATCATTATTAGCCACTCGAATGGGTACAGATGAGATGCTGCCAGTTATAGGTGAAATGGATAAACTAGGTTATCATTCCATGGAAGTTTGGGGTGGGGCGACTTTTGATAGTTGTATTAGGTATTTAGATGAAGATCCCTGGATTAGACTCCGGAGGTTTAAAGAGAAAGCAAAAAACACCCCCTTGCAGATGTTATTGAGGGGTCAGAATATTTTAGGATATAAGCATTACCCCGATGATGTGTTGGAAAAATTCATCGAAAAATCCATTGAAAATGGAATAGATATAATTAGAATTTTTGATGCTTTAAATGATGTCCGCAATCTCAAAAAAGCAATAGAATTTACTAATAAATATGGAGGACATGCACAGGGAACTATTGTATATACCACAAGTCCTTTACATGATGTAGAACATTATTTAGAAACTGCTAAAACAGTTCAAGAAATGGGAGCAGATTCCTTATGCTTAAAAGATATGGCAGGACTTTTAGCTCCTTTTGAAGCATATAATTTGATAACTAAATTAAAAAATGAAATTGATATCCCCATTCAGCTACATGCACATAATACAACTGGACTCGGTTCTATGACCTATCTTAAAGCCGCTGAAGCAGGTGTTGATGTAATTGATACTGCTTTATCTGCATTAGGTTCCGGAAGTTCACAGCCGCCCACAGAACCTTTTATATATCTATTTAAAAACAGTGAATATGATACTGGTATTGATTTTGATAAAGTAAATGAAATCAATGAACACTTTAGAGGAATCAGAGATGAAAAGAAAGAATTTCTTGGTTCTTTTGGTGTGGATCCAAGGGTTTTGAAAAGTCAAATCCCAGGTGGAATGCTTTCTAATTTAAGAAATCAATTGAAAGACCAAAACATGTTCGATAAATATGATGAAGTACTTAATGAAGTTCCTAAAGTTCGAGAAGAGATGGGTTTTCCTCCTTTAGTTACTCCTACCAGTCAAATCATAGGTATTCAGGCTGTATTCAATGTAGCAACTGGAGAAAGATATAGTGTGGTTTCTAAAGAAATAAAAAATTATATAAAAGGTCAGTATGGTAATCCTCCAGGAAAGATTGACCAAGAATTAAAAGAACAAATTCTTAAGGGGGAAACTGTGATTGAAGGTAGATATGCAGATCATTTAGAACCTGCTTTAGATGATTACAGAGAAGAAATAAAGGAATATATACAAAAAGAGGAAGATATTTTAACTTATGCACTCTTCCCATCTGTAGCTAAAAAGTTTTTTGAAAAAAGAAAGGGTTAAAAGTAAGGGGGAATAATATTGGAATTAAGTACTATTAATCAAAGAAAATTAGAAAAATTAAATAATGAAAAAGTAGAAGAGTTGCTTGAGTTTGCAATAGATTTATGTAAACCTGATAAAGTTTCAATTATTGATGATAGTGAGGAAGATATCAAATATGTTAGAGAATTGGCTTTAGAAAGTGGTGAAGAAAAGCCACTGGAGATGGAAGGGCATACAGTACATTTCGATGGTTATCAGGATCAGGCTCGTGATAAAGAAAACACGAAATATTTAGTAGAAGAAGACTTGGATTTAGGATTAGATATTAATACAATTGACCGAGAAGAAGGGTTAGATGAAATTTTAGGATATTTAGATGGTAGTATGCAAAACAAAGAAATGTTGGTTCGATTTTTTTCACTAGGACCAAATAAGTCGGATTTTAGTCTTCCGGCAATGCAAATTACTGATTCTAGTTATGTTGCCCATAGTGAAGATATACTATATCGACAAGGGTATGAAGATTTCAAAGAACTAGAAGGCTCTGGAAAATTTTTCTTTTTCTTACATTCAGCGGGTAGATTAGAAAACAGAGTAAGTGCTGATATTGATAAGAGAAGAATATATATAGATTTAAAAAAGGACCAAGTTTTTTCTGTTAATAATCAATATGCTGGAAATAGTCTTGGATTAAAAAAGTTAGCTTTTAGATTAGCCATTAGAAAAGCAGTAAAAGAAGGTTGGTTAGCAGAGCATATGTTTATCTCTGGGGTAAATGGACCGGGAGATAGAAAAACATATTTCACAGGAGCTTTTCCCAGTGGATGTGGAAAAACAAGTACTGCAATGATACCTGGACATTCTATTGTTGGGGATGACATCGCTTATATGAAAATAAAGGGGAAAGATGTAAGAGCTGTAAATGTAGAAAACGGAGCTTTTGGAATCATTAGAGATATAGATCCTGAAGACGACCCGATAATATATAATACTTTAACAACTCCCCGGGAATTAATATTTTCCAATGTGTTAGTAAATGATGGTAAACCTTATTGGTTAGGAATGGGTAAAGATATTCCTGAAAAAGGAATTAACTTTTCTGGTAAATGGTCTCAAGGGAAAACTGATGAGGGAGGAAATGAAATTCCACCTGCTCATAAAAATGCTAGGTATACTATAAGAATAAGTGACCTAGAAAACTGTGATGAAAATTATGATAAAAAAGATGGAGTAAAGGTAGACGGTATGATCTTTGGTGGCAGAGATTCTGATACCTCTGTCCCGGTTGCTGAAACCCTTAGTTGGTCCCATGGTGTTTTTATGGCGTCTTCTTTAGAATCCGAAACCACTTCTGCTACATTGGATAAACAAGGTGAAAGAAAGCATAACCCGATGGCAAATCTGGATTTTTTATCTGTACCCATTAGTGACTATATAAATAATTATTTGGAATTTGGGCAAAAAGCAAAACATCAACCCAGTATTTTTACAGTTAATTATTTTTTAAAAAATCCTGAAAATGGGGATTATTTAAACGGGATGTTGGATAAGAAGATTTGGTTGTTATGGATGGAAAAAAGGGTACATGGAGAAGTAAAAGCAATTAAATCTCCAATTGGATATTTACCTTATTATGAAGATCTCAGGAAATTATTCACACGATATCTAAATAGAGATTATACAGAACTTAGTTATGTAGAACAATTTTCCATAAGAATTGAAAATTATTTAAACAAATTTAGAAGGATAAATAATGTATTTAAAAATATACCTAATTTGCCTGATAATTTTGAAGAAGAGTTGAATGAACAAATTAAGAGATTAAAAGAAGCTAGAAAGAAATACAGCGATAGTGAAATTACACCATTTAAATTAACAAATTATTAGGGAGGGATATGTTTGAAATTATCACAAAGAGCACAAAAAGTTAGCGCTTCCTTAACACTTGCAATAAGTGCAAAGGCCAATAAATTGAAGGAAGCCGGAGAAAATGTTATTAGTTTTGGAGCTGGAGAACCCGATTTTGAAACTCCGCAATATATTTGTGATGCAGCTTGCGAAGCTTTAGAAATTGGTTTTACTAGATACACTGCTGCTTCAGGTTATGAAAATTTAAAGGAGGCTGTAGTCGAAAAGTTTAAAAGAGATAACCAGTTAAATTATGACAAAGATCAGATAATTGTATCCAATGGTGCCAAACATTCACTTTTCAATACCTTTCAGGCTATTTTAAATCCGGGCGATGAAGTTATCATCCCTGTTCCTTATTGGTTAACTTATCCTGAAACTGTAAAAATGGGTGGAGGTACTCCTGTATTTTTAGATACAGATGAAGAAGATGGGTTCAAAATAAATGTTGATAAATTAAAAGATAAAATTAATAAAAATACAAAAGCTTTGATTTTGAATAGTCCCAGTAATCCAACAGGGAGCATATATTCTAAAGATGAACTAGAAGAGATTGCAAAACTTGCAGTTGAAAATGATATATTAGTAATATCTGATGAAATTTATGAAAAGATAGTTTATGACGGGAATAAACATATAAGTATAGCTTCCTTAAATAAAGATATAAAAGAATTAACTATAGTAATAAATGGAGTTTCTAAAGCCTATGCTATGACGGGATGGAGAATTGGCTATGCAGCTGGTCCTAAAAAGATCATTGAAATTATGTCTAATATTCAAAGCCATGCTACCTCCAATCCGAATTCAATAGCCCAATATGCAAGTAATGCAGGTTTGAGGGGCGACCATAGTTTCATGAAGCAAAGAAGAAACAAATTTTCTGAACGCAGAGATTTTATGTATGAAAAAATCAATTCAATAGAAGGACTTTCCTGTTTGAAACCAGGGGGAGCTTTCTATATTATGATGAATATCGAAGATATTCTAGGTAAGAAAACGGCCGGTAAAGTAATTGAAGATTCCTTTAGCTTTGCTGAAGAACTATTAGATGAAAAGAAAGTAGCTGTAGTCCCAGGGGTAGCATTTGGAGCAGATAACTATATAAGATTATCTTATGCGAATTCACTTGAAAACATAAAAGAAGGTTTAAATAGGATTGAGAAGTTTATTAAAGAACTTTCTTAAAAAAGGCTTTGTTTAATTAATTAAATAAAAGTAGTTATTTCAACCTCCCCTTATGGTTTTTAACCATGAGGGTTTTTTTATTTAAAAAATAGTATATATAATTAATATAATTAACTGATTACTTAAATATATTGATAAAAATATTAAAAATAGTGTTTAAAACCATTAATTAACCGCTTTAAACCAAAAAATATAAATAAAATTAGATAAATAATTAAATATATTAATAAATATATTAAAAATATTAAAAAATACTTGACAATATTAAAATATTGGTTTATAATGATAATAGATTAACAAAGAAGGAGGTGGAAAAAGTGAGAAGAACAAATGAAAAGTATCAAATGATAGAAAACAGAAATAGTAGAAGAGAAATAAAACTAAATAAGAGAAATAGAAGAATTACTGATGAATACATAAACCAGTACTTCTAAATAAAATCAAAAACAAAAAGGAGGTTTTAAAATGTTTGATAAATTAAATGACTTTTTTTCAATAGAAAACAAGGAAGAAAGAGAATATCAAAAAAGTAGATTAAAAGATCGTTCTCAGATTGAAAAATACAAAAGTGAGATACTATAAAAATTTTAAAGGAGGAAATATAAATGAATAAAATAAAAGATTTCTTTATGATAGAAGATAGAAATGTTCGTAATTTAGTAAGACAAGATAGAAAAGAAAATACTCGTCTAGAAACTTATAAAATAATGGGACAATAATTGAAGGAGGAAATATAAATATGTCTGAAAAAGTAATAGATTTAAGAAAAGAACTAATTATCAATAAAAAATATAACCGTATGAGAGTTAATCATATAAAAAGATAAGAGAAAGGAGGTGAAATTTAATGAGTAATTTATTAACTCCTTTTACGGTTAAAGAGATTAAAACAGAATATTTTATTTAAAAGCTCCCTTGGCTTAATTTACAAGAGGAGCTTTTTTTATGTTATAAAGCTTGTTCTTGAGTTTGATTTGTTTTATAATAATATCAATCAATTTAAGTTTGGGGTGAAGTATATGAAGTCAGTTCGGGAATATTTATGGTTTAATACAGAAAAAAGAGTAGAATTAATTAATATTACACGTACGGTAGAAGAAGTTGTGAAACAAAGTGGAATCCAGGAAGGACTCTGTTTAGTAAATGCAATGCATATTACTGCAAGTGTTTTTATTAATGATGATGAAACTGGTTTACATAAGGATTACAAAAGATGGTTAGAAGAACTAGCACCTCATGAACCCATTTCTCAATATGATCATAATGGATTTGAGGAAAATGCAGATGCGCATTTAAAGAGACAAATCATGGGACGAGAAGTTGTGGTTGCTATTACAGAGGGAGAATTTGATTTCGGGCCCTGGGAACAGATTTTTTATGGTGAATTTGACGGTCAAAGGCGCAAAAGAGTATTAGTTAAGGTGATTGGTGAATAATGTTACTTGCTATTGAAAAAATAATTTCATCTTTTATTACATTACCCGGACTTTTATTATTTTTAAATATTATAATTTTTCTTTATCTCATGAAGACTAGTTATTCTAGTTTCATGAAATTGATTTCAGGTCTAATTATTGTAATAATGGTGATTACTTTTACCGGTTTAGGTGTCCATCTTTTAGTATTACCCTTAGAAAATTATGCCACTGAAGCAAGTAGTTTTAATGAAAACAAATTAAAAGAAATTCCTACTGTTGCTTTAGGTGGAGGTATTAATTATAATGTAGATGGTTCTAACAGTGAACTTTCTTCAATAAGTAAAAGTCGATTATTAAAAGGTATAATGATAGCCCGTGAAAATGAAATGCCTTTGATTTATTCTGGTGGTGTAGGAGTCGGTTATGAAGATACAAGTGAGGCAGATGTAGCATTGGAATTCATAAGTCAGTTTGAGGAAATTGATTTTATTCAAGAAAAAGAAGCAAGAACCACCTATGAAAATGGTTTAGAAATCAAACAATGGTTAGAAGATAATCAATATAGTGAAATATATCTAGTTACTTCGGCTATTCATATGAGAAGATCAATGGAAGTATTTGATAGGTTTGATATAGATTACATATCGGTTGTATCTAATTATGCTTACAGTCATAATCTTTCCTGGCTTGACTATTTACCAAATCGGGGAAGTTTAAGAGCAAATATGCAGGCTATTCATGAATGGATAGGTATGGCCTGGTATAAAATAAATGATAGAATATAATAATATAGGAGGTTATTTAATGAGTGCAGATCTACACGTACACACTACTTATTCAGATGGAAGTTATACTCCACAAGAAATAGTAGATAAAGCAATAAAAGCAGGATTTAAGACAATTGCAATATCTGACCATGATACATTGGAAGGAATAAAGCCGGCAGTAAAGTATGCGGACGATAAGGAACTTGAAGTTATTCCAGCAATAGAATTTTCTACATTTAGAGGTAAAGCTGAAATTCATATTTTAGGTTACTTTATAGATTATGAAGATGAATTTCTTAAAAAGAAAGTTCGAGAAATTTATGATTCCAGAAAAAAAAGAGCCCAAAAAATGGTTAAGTTATTAAACCAAGAAAATATTGATATTACTTTTGAGGAAGTAAGAAATATAGCCGGAGATGATTACATTGGACGGCCTCATATTGCTAAACTAATGGTTCAAAAAGGTTATATAAATGAAATGGGAGAAGCTTTTACTGAAGATTACATTGGTAATGGTGGAAAGGCTTATGTTAAAAAATTTAAGATTAGTCCGCTTGAAGCGATTAATTTAATTAAGGACAGTGGAGGGATTCCTGTATTAGCTCATCCTGTCTTTATTAATCATGGAGAGCCTTTGAGAAAAGAAGATATTAAGGAGATGAAAGCTAATGGACTTGTAGGGATAGAAGTGTATCATTCTAAACACAATACTGAGGATTCGAAATACTATAAAGAAATTGCGGATGATTTAGATCTATTAATAACTGGAGGATCAGACTTTCATGGAGAAAATTCTCCCGGAGTAAAATTAGGAGATATTTGTTTAGATGATAGTTATGTTAAAAAATTAAAGGAAAAAAGATAATTTTTTTTGGAATAAAAGAGGATTATAGGAGTGTTTATTGTATATATTATAAGAGTGTTATAAAAGTGTTAATATAGGAGGGTAATTAATAAATAATGATATCACCACATGGAGGTAAATTAGTTAACAAGGTTGTTGATGATCAAAATAAAGTAAGACTATTAAATCAGGCTGAAGACATGGTTCATATAAGTTTAAGTAATAGAGACTTAGTGGAAGCAGAGAATATTGCAACAGGTCTTTATAGTCCAATTGAAGGGTTCATGAATGAAGAGGACTATAAGAGTGTAGTAGAAAATATGAGACTTGCAGATGGAACAGTCTGGACCATCCCTGTAGTATTGGGTGTGACAGAAGAAAAAGCGAAAAAAATCGAAGAAGGTAAACGTATAGCTTTAACTGATAATGCGGATAAAATTTATGCTGTTATGGATGTAGAAGATATCTATAAGTATGATGAAAAACAAGAAGCACAAAAAGTATATAAGACTAAATCTTCAGATCACCCCGGTGTTAAAAATGTTTATAGTAGAGGGAATTATCATATTGGGGGAGAAATACATCTACTTGAAAGAATCCAACATGATAAGTTTAATGAATATAGATTGGATCCAAAAGATGTGAGGAAACATATTAAAAATAAGGATTGGGACCGTGTTGTAGGTTTTCAAACTCGAAATCCTATTCATCGTGCCCATGAATATCTACAGAAATGTTCTTTAGAGATTGTGGATGGTCTACTTTTATCTCCTTTAGTTGGAGAAACTAAAAGCAGTGACATTCCGGTTGACTATAGAATTGAAAGTTATGAAGTAGTTATGGATAAAATTTATCCTGAGGGAAGAGTGTTTCTATCTGTTTTCCCTGCTGCAATGAGATATGCTGGTCCTAGAGAGGCTGTATTCCACTCACTTTGCCGTAAAAATTACGGTTGTACCCATTTTATAGTTGGTAGAGATCATGCTGGTGTGGGAGATTATTATGGTACTTATGAAGCACAAGAAATGTTCGATAACTTTTCTAAAGAAGAAATAGGTATTACACCCTTAAGATTTGAATATTCATTTTACTGTGAAGAGTGTAAAACAATGGCTACAACCAAAACTTGTCCTCATGATAGTGAACATCATATAGGATTAAGTGGAACAAAAGTAAGAAGATTACTTAGAGAAGGAAAAAGGCCACCAGAAGAAATGACAAGACCAGAAGTAGCAGATGTTTTAATAAGAGGAATGGCAGAAACTGACTAATATATATTGAAAGGGGCAAATTAAACAATGAATAAAAGAGCAAAAGGTGTAACAGTTTGGTTTACAGGTTTAAGTGGAGCCGGAAAGACTACGGTTGCTTTAGAAGTAGAAAGACAACTTGAGGAAAATGGATATTATACTCAAAGATTGGATGGAGATATAGTTAGAGAGAAATTAACTAAAGATTTAGGCTTTACAAAAGAAGATAGAAATAAGAATATAGAAAGAAATACATTTGTAGCAAAAATACTTACCGATAATGATGTAATTACTTTATGTTCATTTATTTCTCCTTATGAATCAGCACGAAGTTATGCTCGAGAAGAAATTAGTGAAGTAGGAGAGTTTGTAGAGGTTTTTGTTAATACTCCATTAGAAGTTTGTGAAGAAAGAGATGTAAAAGGATTATATAAACAGGCTCGTGAGGGTAAAATAGAAAATTTCACTGGTATTTCAGATCCATATGAAGAACCAGAAAATCCGGATGTGGAATTGAAAACAGCTCAAGAGTCCGTAGAAGAAAGTGCAAAAATTGTGATCAATCATTTGGAAGAAAAGGGACTTTTAGATAACGAGTAAGTTTGGAGGTTGTATCAATGGGTGATAAAAAAGCAACAATTAAAATCCCAAGAAATTTATATAATAATTTAAACCAAATTATAGAGGATACTGGTTTTCATAGTGTTACTGAATTTACAGTTTATGTATTAAGAGATTTAGTATCCAATCATAAGATGAACAATGAAAATTTAAGCAATTCCAGAGAGGAATTGTCGAATGAAGAAGTTCAAATGATTAAAAAAAGGCTTAAAAGTTTAGGATATTTAGATTAAAATTTAATAATTTATTTATCTATGATATAATATAAGAAATAATAAAAAGGTGGGTGATATGTATATGAAGTTTTTTATTGATACTGCCAATTTAGATGAAATAAAAACTGCAGCAAGTTTTGGAGTCATAGATGGAGT